>JADFJC010000162.1 GCA_022566315.1 Planctomycetota bacterium | reverse complement strand
AAACTCAGTATGTACAAGGAATTATGAAATTTTTATCCCGCTGGCGGGGCAAAAAAACAAACCCAATCAAACCCAAGGGGAAAAGAGCAAAAATGAATATAAACTTAACTTTAACAAAGGATTACAGAAAAAAAGATGATTTCGCAGTCCGAAAAAACAAACCCAATTCAAACCCAATTTCCGAAAAGCCCAAAATGAATGTAAACTTATATGTTATAGATGATTACGAAAATGAAACCACCTTCAGGCCCCAAAAAAACAAACCCAATTCAAAGCCAATCAAAGCTTGTCCTGAGCGCAGTGAGTTTACCCTGAGTGTAATCGAAGGGAAAGGGACAATCCCCAATTTTGGAAATTTTTTGTTATGACTTTTGTTAATATAGGTTACTTATTTTATTGTATAGCCGAGTCCTTTTCTATCACCTTTTTTCCCTGTGCTTTTTTGAAATCAGCTAATCTTTCGCGAAGTTTACTATCAGCTAAAGCTAAAATTTGCACAGCTAATATAGCCGCGTTTTTCGCCCCTGCCTTCCCGATAGTCACAGTTGCCACCGGCACGCCGGGCGGCATTTGTAGTGTGCTCAGAAGTGCATCGATCCCCTCCAGTCCGGAACTTGAAACCAACGGCACTCCGATGACCGGCAGCGTCGTTTTTGCTGCCAGGGCACCAGCCAAATGTGCAGCCATACCCGCGGCCGCAATGATTACTTTTGTCCCGTTTTTAGCTGCATTTTGAGCGAATTCAGCGGCTACCTGCGGCGTACGGTGCGCTGATATTATCCGCACCACCGGCTCAATACCAAAATCGCCAAGCTGTTCAATGCAGTTCTGCATTACCTCCATATCGCTGTCTGAGCCCATCACCACCGCTACGGGAGCTGTTTTTTCTTTTTTAGATACCATATTGTTTTTTCTTCTTGACAGATTACAATATTTTGTTGAGCCTTTACGTTATTAATGCAACCCAGGGTGGCACCCTCAAACTTGTTTGGGGGTGTCCTTAACCAAATTATGCGGTAATAATAACAGACAGGTGCCACAAAATGCAAGTTTAAATAGCGGCACAAGACAAGGTATAACGGGATGAAATTCTGTAATCGGGTGTAAATTTGAAATAAAACTAACGCATCAGCTAAGGGGGTGCCGAAAATGCAAACAAGAAAACCTTTTGTTGCAGGTCAGTTTTATCCTGGCCAGAACGACTCCTGCATAGATGAAATCAACGAGTGCCTTGATGCAAGAACACTGAGCGGGGCGTTGCCTGAAACAATAGTAGCGGGCATTGTTCCACATGCCGGCTGGACATTCAGCGGCAGTCTGGCTGCTATGGTCTTCTCAGCCATAAAGCAGCAGCACGAAAAGGTCCATACCTTCGTAATATTCGGAGCCGCCCACGGTTACTTTGGCCAATCACCGGCTCTTTATGACAGGGGCAGTTGGATGACACCCATCGGCGAAGTTGCCATTGACGAAGAGTTGGCCGATGCCGTATTGAGTGCCGGCCCCGCTGTCAGCGACGCCGACGCCCACAGAGCCGAGCACAGTATCGAAGTACAGGTCCCGTTTATGCAGTATCTGTTTCCCGGTGCGAAGCTGCTGCCCATTTTGGTCCCGCCGAGAGAGCAAGCCGTAGCGTTGGGTACGTCTGTTGGTAACGTTATCAATAAAGATGAGCACAAGAAAATCGTTTGCATTGGCTCGACCGATTTGACCCATTACGGCCCGCGTTACGGCTTTACGCCGATGGGCGTAAATACGAACGCTTTGAAATGGGCCGACAGTGTCAATGACCAAAAGTTTATTGATTTGGCTTTGAAGCTTGAGCCGGAAGATTTGCTTGCCGACGCCGCTGAGAACTGCAATGCCTGCGGTCCCGGCGCCGCCGCCGCCGCAATCGCAGCCGCAAAACAACTCGGTAAAACCGAAGGTTTATTACTTGCACACACCAACAGTAACGAGATAATGCTCCACAAAATGGGCACCACAAGCGCCGACAGTGTCGGCTACGCGGCGATAGTCTTTTAGGACAGAAGACGGATGACGGAGAATGGTGATTAGTGGCTCGTGGAGCGTATATCGTATTGCGAAAAAAATCAAGAGGCCGAAATGTAAAAAGTGGATGGGTGTACGGAAACGCTGCCGGTTAACATTCTGCACTGTTGCCAAAAGGAGACAATTAAATGGGACGCAGCGGTAAGATGGTCGTTATATGTCTGTTTATTCTCAACTTCCTTGCGGTGTGTATGGGATACGTTGGGATTGACAAGCTGGAAAGATACCACTATCCTCCATTCAACCAGGGCCTGTTTACGGTCGTGTATGGCGCCAAGTACGTGCCGGACGGCATTGTCATGTTCTGGCACTCGAGGTTTGGTGCTTGCGTTGTCTGGGCGGGGAGTATTGTTTTTCCGATAGCGGCTGCATACCTGCTGTTTGGGAAGGAAAAGCTGTGGACAGGCATAACATTGCTTCTGCTGTCGTTTCTTCCATTTGGGTTTACAGGATTCCTGATATGGATTCATGCGTTCTGTGACCTGCCTCACGAATGGTAATGTCACACATGTTGAACCGTGATGTTGAGCTATGCGCAGACTAACGCCTACTCCGTTCGTGAAACGCAGGTTTCTTATATTGCAGATTCAGCGTTGTTTGGTTATTATACGGAAACCGTATATACATAGTTAGGCAAAAAAATATGAATAACAAATTTTTAGGTGATGCATTTGATCATTGGAAAGGATCTCTTATCCAACGATTGCTATCCGAAGGGTTACTATAAAATTTTTCAGTTGAACCTATGATTACTGATGTAAAACCGTGGGATGAAAATACGATGTTTACATACATTCGTCTACTCAATCTCACAAATGATCATCAAATCATCAATCGACGACGAATATTTTCAAATAAAAGAAAGAAATATTTTCAAAATATTCGACACCGTGGCGATATATTTCTAGACCCAGACACAGGAATTGCAACAGGAAAAGTCTCACAGAAGCATATCCAAATAACTGAACTTAAAAAGCTATTGGAAGATAATCGCAAACGAATATTATTAGTTTATCAACATGCTGCACGTGGCCCATTCAAAAAACGCATAGAGTTAATCATCAAACGTGTTTTTCAAGAAATTCCAAACTTATACTGTATAACATATGAATGCGGAGCAGTAGCAATGTTATATTTTTCATTTCACAAAGACCGTATTGTAGCAATTAAAAAATATTTTGATCATCTTCTTGCCAATGCATGTACGCACCGAGTAAGACTATGGCCGAACTTCGCGTGAAGGCGACAGGAAATCCTGAAGACATCTAATAGAAAGAGGAACGACATTATGAAAAAGCTCATCATCGTATCCATCATTGCAATGGCCACTCTATCCTGCCAATCTCTGCCTCAACGTCAAACCGAAAATCTCTTCAATGGCAGGGACTTGACCGGCTGGCACGTCGATGTTCCCAAGATGGATAATGACCCAGAAGTGAAAAGCCCGTTCATTGTTCGTAATGGCTTGCTCGTCAGCTTAGGCAAGCCCAATGGGCACCTCATTAGCGATGCGGTCTATCAGAACTACCGACTTGAGGTCCAGTACCGTTTTGCCGGCAAGCCTGGAAACTGTGGCGTCCTTGTTCACGCCTCAGCTCCGCGTGCCCTGTACGGCATGTTTCCCAAATCTATTGAAGTACAAATGTTCCACAAGAACGCAGGCGACTTTTGGTGCATTGTCGAAGATATCAGTGTACCCAACATGGAGCAACGGCGTGGGCCTAAAGAGGAGTGGGGTATAATAGAAGGCAAGAAACGTCGAATTCTCAATCTGACTGATGACTCCGAAAAACCTGTCGGCGAATGGAATACTATGGTTATTGAATGCCTCAACAACTCCATTATGGTTTGGGTCAATGATGATCTTGTCAATCATGGCTTTGATTGCACCGCGGAAAAAGGCCGGATTGCACTGCAGGCGGAAGGTTCCGAAGTTGAATTCAGAAAAGTACAGTTGACCCCCATTACTGAATTCAGCGGCGGAGATTGATGCGGCTTCGGAGGGCTGTTGAGCTTTCACGTTCGGCGAAGAAAGGAGAAACTGAATGCAAATGGAACGTCGTGAGTTTTTGAAAGCAGCCGGTGCGGGCGTATGTCTTGCCGCGGTGAGATGCGTCTCGGCCTCATCCGGCACCAAAAGCTCTGGGGCAAAGCCGTTTTTCCCGGCGAACAGTCAGTCCGGCGAGGCGAATGCGGATTTTGGTGCGGGATTTTCCAGAAAACCCAATATTGTCCTCTGCATGGCCGATGACCAGGGCTGGGGTGATATGGCCTACAACGGTCATCCGGTTCTCAAGACGCCAAATTTTGATGCCATGGCCGCCTCTGCCTTGCGTTTCGACCGCTTTTACGCTGCCGCTCCGGTCTGTTCACCTACGCGTGGTAGTGTCATGACCGGCCGTCATCCAAACCGTTTTGGGTGCTTCAAGTGGGGCCACACGCTTCGCCCGCAGGAAATCACTATCGCCGAAGCCCTCAAGACGGCAGGATACGTTACCGGGCACTTCGGAAA
Source organism: Planctomycetota bacterium (assembly GCA_022566315.1). GTDB lineage: Bacteria > Planctomycetota > Phycisphaerae > Sedimentisphaerales > Anaerobacaceae > NIOZ-UU13. The sequence goes on along the minus strand of JADFJC010000162.1, from coordinate 2,477 downwards.
ATGGCATCTTGGCTCTGTCCGAAAGGGGAGCCCTGTCAATCCCGGTGCGAGTGGTTTCGATGAATGGTTCTCGGCACCGAACTTCTTCGACAATGACCCCATTCTCAGCCGGGAAGGTCTCGCCGTTCAGACCAAAGGCGAAAGCTCCATGGTTACCGTGGACGCTGCCCTCGAATTCATCCGTAAGCACACAGAGACCCCACGACCATTCCTGGCAGTAGTCTGGTTTGGTTCTCCGCACGGGCCGCACCGGGCGATTGAAAAAGATCGCGTACTCTACGCCAAACAGAAAAAGAACCGGCAGCACTTCTACGGCGAGATAACCGGTATGGATCGTGCCTTCGGCAAGCTTCGGAAGGAACTGCGGACCCTCGGCATTCACGAGAACACGCTCCTCTGGTATTGCAGCGACAACGGGGGCCTTCCTAAAGTCGGTGCGACGGGCGGGCGCGGAAATAAGGGCAATATCTACGAAGGCGGCCTCCGTGTCCCCGCGATCCTTGAGTGGCCTGCGCGTATTCCGAATTCCCGTGCAACTAAAGTGCCCTGCAACACATCAGACATCTATCCGACGCTTCTTGAAATCACAGGTGTGCGGATGAAGAACCAACCGCCGTTGGATGGGGTCAGTCTGGTTCCGCTGTTCGAGAACAAGATGAAAACTCGACCAAAACCGATGGGTTTCTGGGATCATCCTACCCGTGGTATCGGCACACCGAGCCACAAGTGGATGTCCGAGCTGCTTGAATCGCAGAAGGCAGGTAAAGAAAGCAGTGAGACCTTTCGATTGCGCTTAGACGCAGGCGAAATCGCCAGGCAATATCCTGAAGACAGCTTCCCCGGCCACGCCGCCTGGCTCGATTGGCCGTGGAAACTTCATCGGATCCAGGGAAAGAAAGCCGACGTCAAGCTGGAACTGTACAATCTTGCAGAAGACCCCGGCGAGCAAAAGGACCTTGTCACTCAAGATACCGGTCGAGTGAGCTCAATGAAATTCCAGCTTGAAGCCTGGCAAGTATCTGTCGTTCGCAGTCTTAACGGCAAGGATTATCGTTGAAATCTAAAGAGGTAAAAGTCATGAACAAATTATACAATTCTACAATTAGTTTATTTCAAGCCAATCCCCTCCCAGTGTTAGCGGCTTTTGTGATGCTGTCATTGTTTAAGCCACAATTGATATTTGCACAGGAAACGGATCTCTTGAAGCAAAAAGCTATTGAACAGGTAGATTCTATTGAGGCTGTGATTGAGGAAATGGCAATAAAACTGTGGGAATATTCAGAAACGGTGTTACAAGAAACACAGTCGGCCAAACTTCTTATCAGTAAACTTGATGAAGCTGGTTTTAATATTGAAACTAATGTGGCTGATATGCCTACGGCCTTTGTGGCAACTTATGGCAGCGGTTCGCCGGTAATTGGTATTCTTGCGGAATATGATGCTCTTCCGGGTGTTGGTAATCAAGCTGTCCCTGAACGAAAGCCCCGTACTGATGGCATAACTTCCGGTCATGGGTGTGGACATAACTTATTTGGCGCTGCCAGTGTAGGCGGCGCAATCGCTTTGAAGGTAATTATGGAAAAAAACAATCTCAAAGGTACGCTCAAGCTTTTTGGCACCCCTGCTGAAGAAACCGTGATTGGAAAGGTATATATGGCAAAAGCAGGTGTCTTTGAGGGACTCGATGCAGTGCTCGAATGGCATCCAGGCGCTGCAAACGAAGTGCGTAATCAGGCCGGTCGAGCGATGAACAGTTTTGAGGTTGAATTTTTTGGTCAGTCAGCGCATGCTTCTGCGGACCCCTGGAATGGTCGCAGTGCCCTCGATGCCGTAGAGCTTATGAACTACGGCGTAAACTTAATGCGTGAGCATATAAAACCCACGGCACGAATTCATTACGTCATTCCCAATGCCGGAGAGGCGCCCAATATAGTACCGGAATACGCTAAGGTCTGGTATTTTGTTCGAGACATCAATCGCACCGAAGTAAAGAAATATTATGAAAGAATCCTCAAGATTGCCGAAGCTGCGGCCCTTGCCACAGAAACGACTCATAAAGTCCACTTGATAACAGGCGTACACGAATATCTTTTGAATCGACCGCTGCAAGAAGCCTTGCAAAAGAACCTTTAACTTGTCGGCGCACCTGAGTTTACTGAAAAAGAGCAGGAATTTGCCCGTTCGTTACAACGTTTCGTAAATAAGGAAGAAAAAGGATTCAATGACAAAATAAAACCAATGCCCGATAAGCCCGGCGAAGTAAAAGGCGGCTCAACCGATGTAGCTGAAGTGAGCTGGATTGTTCCAACCGCAGGTTTTAAGGTAACAACAGCGGCTGAAGATATTTCCTGGCACAACTGGGCCGCCACCGCTTGTCATGGGACCCGGGCCAGCCGAAAAGGGGCTGTGGTAGCAGCTAAAGTCATTGCGGCAACCGGCATAGATCTTCTCACTAAACCAACATTATTAAAAGAATC
>JADFJC010000052.1 GCA_022566315.1 Planctomycetota bacterium | reverse complement strand
ACGCATGCGACAAACTTCCTCACAACTCCTCCGTGAGGTCAAATATTAGCGGAACTGTACCTGACTGAGGCAAGTCTTTCAATAGAAAAATCGTATATAAGGAACTTCTTTTGCAGGAACAGCGAATCGGGACTGGAAAGGGGATACTCTGTTGGTTCAGCGTTTCTTTCTCACCATCACCGCATCTAAGTTCGACTTTTGCCATTTTGACTCTGTCTGACTGCATAAGTCTTTGCGGCACAGATACTTACGATTAAGCACAGCAAGGCAAAAACGGTTGCTGTAAGTGCCGTAGATACAACAAGTTATGATAAAATGGCAAAAGTCGAGCTTAGCCGAGCACGCTTGTATCTGACTAATTACGGTACTGAAGCTACTACTCTGCGAAGTCGCTACGTAGCATGAGAGTTTCATACTTAAAAAATAGTCTGATTAGGACATCGGACTTCTGTCATTCTGAGCGGGACACAGTTGAGCGAATCCCGATGTATCGGGACTTTTCGCAGGCCAGATTCTTCACTTCGTTCAGATTGACAAGAAGTTCTGTCATTCCTTCCCTTCGATGAAAAAGTGGTTTATCCATTAAATGCATAGGTAGCCCTGACAAATCGGGGCCTTGGAGTTGTGTGGAGAGAAAAATCGCTTGGTCAGAGGCTCAAATTTGGGCGGCTGGGGGGAAATTTGTGCCTCTGGAGCCCCGAACGATTTTTCTCGGCCGTCCGAAACGCCGAATGCACCTACCCATTTCCCGGATGTACCGAAAAAGTAGGGGAAAAACCCGCAAATGTTTAACTACTCCTTAATTTTTGAAAAATTTTGTAATAAATAATACAAAACGCTTGACATTGTTCAGCAATTCGTTAAAATATATATTATGTTAGGCGACTATCTAACAAACAGGCCGGGTGGGTTGGCCTCATATAACCCCTTTAGGCTCGTATCGAGGCATGAATGATGGTCAGTCTCGTGCTACGTAGCCCTTAGCAGGGTAGTAGATGAAAAAAATACACGTAAATATTTCGCAAACAACGCTGGAAGCCGAAAAAAGGCGTCGAGGCGAAATCGATTTGCTGCGCAGCAGGCTGCATCTGCTCAATGGAAAAGAAAAAGTCCTGATGACGATGTATCTGGAGAACGGCAACAGCTGTCGGCAGATTGCCCGACTGACCGGCGTCAGCGATACAAGTATCGCTCGAAGAATACACATACTAACAGAGCGACTCACAGACGGCCAATACATAGTCTGCTTGCGGAACCGTGACAAATTTACCAGAGACCAGATGACCATCGCAAAGGGCTATTTCCTGATGGGCTTGTCAATCAGCAAAATCGCCGCAAAACGGCACCGGAGTCGTTATCACGTTCGAGAAACCATAATAAAAATAAAAAGCATCCTGAATGATTGTGGATAATCCAACACAAAATATGAGGTACGAGTTATGCCGACATATAACGTTTCAAAAAGTTTCAACTGGCAGGGAACAATTACCGACAAGGTCGCTTCGGTTTGCAGAATGTTCGGGCTGACGACGGACCGGCTCACTGAAAGGCGGTTCAACCATAGTTGTCAATTGGAAATCAACAACGGCAACATCATCTATCTCACAGGCCCATCGGGAGCCGGCAAAAGCGTTTTGCTGAGAGAGCTGGAAAAATCCATCCCCGCCTCGGACAGGGTGAACCTTGCCCGAATCAAACTGCCGAGTGACAAAACTCTAATCGACTGTATTGACGGCGATTTGATTACCGGTCTTAGAATGCTCAGCATCGCCGGGCTGAACGATTGTTTTTGCATTCTCAATCAGCCCCAATCTCAGTGACGGCCAAAAGTACCGCTTTCGCCTGGCGATGGCATTAGCAGCAAAAAAGAAATTCATCTTCGCTGACGAATTCTGCTCTGAATTAGACCGCATTACCGCTGCGGTGATTTCGTACAACGTCCACAAGTTCGCAAAACGGACCGGAACGATATTTATTTTGGCCTCAAGCCACGATGACATTCTGCTCGATTTATCGCCGGACGTTCTGGTCGTCAAGGAATTATCAGGCCCGACACAGGTTATCTATAAAAGGACAGATAAATGCCTGCACCTGCCCGACGCAGGTGGGCACAGGTGAAAATTAAATATGTTCAACTCGATAGTTCTGCATTTTTTACAAACTTAGACTTTATCGCAATGTCTGCACCTGCCCGCCTGCACCTGCCTATCGCAGATGGGCACAGGCGGCGCAGGTGGGCACAGGTGACACTGGAGGAAAGAGGGATCCCCGCTATCCATAGGAATATCTCAGGCCCGCCAGCGGCGGGTATCGATAGGAACCCAGCGTTGCTGGGTCAACCAAAACCGCTGATACCTTTGAACAAAAATCAGAATTTTTAAATATTTTTTTATTCATTTCTACATAAGCACTTAGGTGAATTGGCCGTCTGAAAAATTCATCAATTTTCGTATCAAATACGCAGGTAGCTCTAATTATAGGGGGAGGCCGAAGAAATTTACTATTTACTATTTGCTATTTACTATTTGGCAGGGTAGGCATCTGTAAAGGGCGTTATATAAGTGAGATTGACACGTAATGCCTGTACCTGCCCAGCGCAGGTGGGCACAGGTGACAGGTGGTGGATTCGGAGTGCTTAGAGAAAAATCGGACTTCGACAGGCTCAGTCGATGCGAAAATTTAACTGATTTTGAGCAATTACCGCAGAACACAGCCTGTATTATGGTAAACAAATTCATTTGGGGTATTTCGAGTCGGAATTGCCTGCACCTGCCCGGCCAGGTGGGCACAGGTGGACGCCGCTGCTGCTTATGATGTTAGGTCGAAAGTTTTGTTTGGGGAGTTTGCACGTTTTAACTTTTCACAAGCTGTGGGAAAACAGGCAAAAGATGAAAAAGTGTTCTGTATGCAGGAAGTTGCAAATTGTCCCGGGCCGTCTTGATGATTATAAGCAACTTGCACATTATCACTATCGCGATAGTCGGCTGGGGCCGTTCGAGCGTATCTTTGCTTTGCGAAGTGAAGCAGTGGGGGCGACGGGGACACAAACCATCGGGGTTATCGTTCACTCGATGCCGGTCCCGGGGCTGGAGCTTCGAAATGTTGCTACGGATAATTTCTTTGTCGGCTTCGACAGGAGCACACAGTTGGCGCTTATCAACAAGAACATTCGCTGTATCAGCAGAGTCATTATCGAGCCGAGGTTCCGGGGGCTGGGCCTGGCGAGCCGGTTAGTGCGACAGACTATGCCAAAAATGAACGTTCCTATCATCGAGGCGATGGCGGTGATGGGACTGGTCAATCCGTTCTTTGAGAAAGCGGGGATGAAGGCGTTGACGGCAGAGATGCCCGCCCGGTGTATACAGCTTATCGAAGCATTCAGTATGGTAGGAGTAGAAGACCCAGACCTTATCGACGCAGAAAAAGTACAGCAAAAAATTGCTCTGCTGTCCGGTGCCAAAGCCGAATTTATTGAGTGTGAAATTAAGCGATTTTTCCAAAGCTACGGCAGCCATCGCAACGACCAATCCTCCCTGGAGCGAACGAGATATATATTGAGCAAGCTCACCGCCAGACCTGTCTATTACATCTGGTTCAACCCGAAATTCGATGCTGGATGCTCGATACTGGATGTTCGTCGAGAATCAAGGAAGGAGAATCGATAATGCGAGAAACGAGAAACGAGAATCGAGTATCAAGGATAGCAATTGACAAGCTTGTTGCTCATCCGGACAATCCTAACCGAATGAGCAAGGCCAACTTTGCAAAGCTGGTTCGCAATATAGAGCGGACCGGCCGATACGAACCGTTGATAGTTCGGCCCTGCCCGCAGAAAAATTGTCATTCCTGCGCAAGGTTGTCATCCCTGCCTGCGAGCAGGGACAGGAATCCAGATGATGACAGAAAAACATGCTTTCAGATAATCAACGGCCATCATCGCTGGCAGGCCTTGCGAGAGCTTGGCTATGAAACCGCTGAGGCAATAGTCTGGGACATCGACGACCAGCACGCAGACATACTGCTTGCCACGCTCAATCGTCTCGGCGGCTCGGACGTTCTTGATAAGAAAATGGCCTTGTTAAAGCGACTAAATCAACGGATGGAAGCCCGCGAGTTAGCAAAACTTCTACCGCAAACAGCAAGGCAGATTGAACGTCTCACCTCGATTCTGGATACTCGATTCTCGATACCCGACGAGCTTCGAGCATCAAGGATCAAGTATCGGGCATTGGTGTTCTTCGTAAACGACAAGCAGCAGGAAATTGTCGAGAACGCACTATCAGCCGCCCTGACTTCGGCGAGCGAAGTCGAGGGACAGCGGACTAAAGCCGCGAAAAATGCAGCGGCTCTTACATACATAGCCCAGCAGTTCAGTAATAAATCAGAACAATCTCGTAGGGGCGGTTCAAAGACTTCGGCGAGCTCAGTCGAGCCGGAAACGCCACTACTTTGCAAACAAAACCATTCGCTTCACGGAAGATTAGGAGGAGTTCCTTGTCTAAACACTTTACGATCGACAAGCCCGAACCATTCGAGGTGACCAAGCCGTCTATATCAGAGAAAGGAGCTAAGGACTGGTAAAGAAATTAGGTTTCGTTTTTGGCTGAGCGAGGACAAGGCTACTCTGCGAAGTAGGGCTTCGCTACGAAGCACGAGGGCTGGCAAGGAAGCAAAATGCAGGCCTACTGGTTGGTAGTCCGAGTTTTGCTGAGGCCGCCAGCCGAAGCCGCAGCCAGCCAAAAATGGAAGATAATTTATTTACAAGTCCTAAGGAACAGATGCCCAACGCAAAGCAATTGACGAAAAGACAGCTTGCGGTAATAGAAGACCTGTTCAGCGGCGAGTTCGACGAGCAGGCGGTTCTGGACAAGCATAAGATAAGTAGAAACCGCTATAACAAATGGCAGAGTGACGATAACTTTGCTGAGCAGTTCGACAGGCGTATCGCCGGCGCCTATCGTCAAAGTGTTGCTTTGATTGCAAGGTATGCTCCCCTGGCAGCGGCAAAGCTGATTCAGCTTACGGAATCCGACAAAGCCGAGACCGCCCGCAAAGCCTGTATGGATATAATCTCGATGCCGATATTCGCAGCCAACAGGAAAACTCATCCATCGAGTGATGAACCCCGCCTTGCGGGGACCCAGCCCCAATCCGCCGAGACTCAGCAGCTCACCGAGCAAATCGCCGGCAGATTATTAGCCGTCCTGGCAAAAGAGAAAGACTATTGACTATTGGCTATTTACCATTTACTGTTTATGACTATGTTCAATTACACTCGACGCGATTTTCTAAGGGCAATAGGTCTTGGCGGGGCAGCACTGGCAACACCAGGATGGCTTCCAGCCAGAGAAGTGTCACCGGCTCACAAACCTAACATCGTTTTGATTCTTGTCGATGACCTTGGCTACGGCGACCTGTCAAGCTACGGCGCAAAAGATATGAAAACGCCAAACATTGACAAGCTCGTCGCATCCGGTATGCGGTTTGATAACTTTTACGCCAACTGTCCTGTTTGCTCACCGACGCGCGCATCATTGTTGAGTGGCAGGTACCCTGACCTTGTTGGCGTTCCGGGCGTCATCCGCACACACCTCACAAATAACTGGGGCTATATTGCTCCGCAGGCGATACTGCTGCCGAAGTTGCTCAGTCGAGCCGGATACCACACCGCTATCGTCGGTAAATGGCACCTCGGCCTTGCCGCACCGAATACCCCAAACGAGCGGGGCTTCGACCACTTCCACGGCTTCCTCGGTGATATGATGGACGACTACTACAACCATCGTCGCCACGGCATCAACTACATGCGGCTGGGTTCCCGCAAAGCGGGGTCCATCAACAACAAAGAAATCGACCCGAAAGGTCACGCTACCGATTTGTTCACACAGTGGGCTATTGACTATATTCGCCAGCGTTCCGGGTCCGGACAGCCGTTCTTTTTGTACCTTGCCTACAACGCACCGCACACGCCAATCCAGCCACCGGATGATTGGCTCCAGCAAGTCAAGAACCGCGAAAATGACATCAGCGACAAACGTGCAAAGCTCGTTGCACTAATCGAACATCTCGATGACGGTATCGGCAGTGTGATTACCGCTCTAAAACAGTCTGGCCTAAGTAACAACACCATGGTTATCTTCACTTCCGACAACGGCGGCCAGCTTAATGTTGGAGCTAACAACGGGCCTCTAAGAGCGGGCAAGCAGGATATGTACGAAGGCGGTATCCGCGTGCCGATGTGTGCCCTCTGGCCGGGTAAAATCAAACCCGGCTCACAAAGCAATCGCGTCGCCCTCACTATGGACCTGTTTCCGACTATCTGCGAGGCGGCGGACGCTGCTATCGCTCACAAGATTGATGGCCGAAGCATCCTGCCGACGCTGCTCGGCAAGTACCAGCCTGCTGAAGACCGTTTCCTGTTCTGGGTGCGTCGTGAAGGAGGCAATTATGGCGGACGAGCCTATTATGCTGCACGCTACGGCGATTACAAGCTCGTTCAGAATAGTCCTTTTGAACCGCTGCAACTTTTCAATCTCAAAGACGACCCACAGGAGCAGCATCCGCTGGACAAAAAGCACAGAATGTATCGAAAACTCTTTACTGCTCTGCGCAACCACATTATTGAAGCAGGCGCTGTACCCTGGCAGAAGTATCCGGTCGAACTGAATGGCTCTTAGCAATACTGAAAAGTGAATATGGTCTTTTAAACTGTCACCCCGAACTCTTCGCTGTGCTCAAAAGGTTAACTCCATAAAGCATCTGGCCGATAAACAATGCTGTATGCCTGCACCTGCTCGGCGCAGGTGGGCACAGGTGTACAATAGTGTCGTTAATACAGGAGAGAACGTTAAAAATGAAAAATAGAATCTCTATTTTCAGCACGCTGCCTGCCTGTACCTGCCCAGCGCAGGTGGGCACAGGTGCACCTGCCCGCCTGCACCTGCCTATCGCAGATGGGCACAGGCGACGCAGGTGGGCACAGGTGATATTTATAACTTTACTGTTGTCGTTGGCCTCTTTAGCCGAGGCACAGACCATCCTTATCGAGGCCGAAGCCTTTGCGAACCTCGGCGGCTGGGTGGTTGACCAGCAGTTTATGGACCAGATGGGCTCGCCGTACCTTTTGGCTCACGGCTTAGGTCAGCCGGTCAAAGATGCCACAACGGTGGTATCGTTCCCGGCAGCCGGGACCTATCGAGTATGGGTGCGCACTCGCGATTGGGTAGCACCCTGGAAGGCACCGGGCGCCCCGGGCAGGTTCCAACTGCTCGTCAATGGTGTACCACTCAAAACCATCTTTGGTACTGAGGGGGCAGACTGGCACTGGCAAGCCGGCGGGACTGTCCAGATAAGCAATAGGCAGACCACTATTACGCTGCACGATTTGACCGGTTTTGAGGGTCGATGCGATGCGATTGTCTTCACTACCGATACCGGCTTTACCCCGCCAAATGACGGTGAACAAATAGCCACCTTTCGCAGAAAGGCACTCGGCTTACCCAATGAGCCGCAGGTCGCCGGCAATTTCGACCTGGTCGTGGTCGGCGGCGGAATAGCAGGAACCTGCACAGCCGTCTCAGCGGCAAGACTCGGACTGCAGGTAGCGCTGATACAGAATCGTCCCGTACTGGGTGGTAACAACAGCTCGGAAGTCCGCGTCCATCTTGGAGGCGAGATTAACCTTCCGCCTTATCCGGCCATAGGCAACATCGTCAGGGAACTCGACTCCGGATACCGGGGAAATGCACAGCCGGCCTCGTTCTATGATGACAACAGGAAGATGAGAGTCGTACAGGCAGAGAAAAATATTCATCTGTTTGTCAATATGCATGCGTTCAAGGTCGAAAAGCGGGAAGATCGCATCGTTGCGGTCATCGCCAAACACATCATAAACGGCAGCCAATTAAGTTTCCGCGCACCGTTGTTTGCAGATTGCACCGGCGATGGTACTATCGGCTATCTGGCCGGCGCCGATTATCGTATGGGACGCGAAGGCAGGAACCAGACCGGCGAATCTATGGCACCGGAAAAGCCCGACAGTATGACTATGGGCACATCTGTAATGTGGTATTCGGCACAAACCAAGAAACCAACAAAATTTCCGGATTGCCCCTGGGCTTTGCAGTTCACCGAGAAAAGTTGCCAGCATGCCACCAGAGGCGGCTGGAACTGGGAAACCGGATTGCTTCGCAACCAAATTACCGAATTTGAGTATATCCGCGATTACGCCTTTCGGGCCATTTATGGCAACTGGGCCTTTCAGAAAAACCACAGTCGCAATAAAGACAAATACGCCAAACGAAAGCTCGACTGGGTGGCCTACATCGGTGGTAAACGTGAATCCCGCCGGCTGCTCGGCGATTGTATCTTGCAACAGCAGGACATCCAAAAACGAAAAAGATTCTCTGATTCCTTTGTAACCAGCACCTGGTCGATAGACCTGCACTACCCTGACCCGAAAAACTCCAAATATTTCCCGGGCGAAGAATTCCGTGCCATCTGCACGCAACCAAAAATCAAGCCGTATCCGATACCGTACCGCTGCTTTTATTCACGCAATATTCGGAATCTGATGATGGCCGGTCGATGCATTAGCGTTACACACGTGGCGTTAGGTACGGTTCGCGTGATGCGCACCTGCGGTATGATGGGCGAGCTTATCGGTATGGCTGCCTCGTTGTGTAAAAAGTACGACACTGACCCGCGCGGCGTTTATCAGAACCACTTAACGAAGCTCAAACAATTAGCAAGACGTGGTGTCGGAAAACTCAACGAAACAAACGATAAAGCTTTTGAGCGGGCCGCAGAGAACGGCCGGCTCGCCAATGAAGGTTTTGTTCGCTGCCGAAATTTCGTCAATGGCTGGCTCCAGCAGGCCGACCCTAAGACCCTCCTCATACCCAGAAATTTAGACCGGGACAAGGATATCTGGAACGCTCAGGACAGCGCCGCAGACAATTATCCTTTTATGGTCCTTACCGCAGCTATCATCGACCCGTCTCTTTTCCGAGGCCGAATGCTTGATATGCTTCGTGCTGAAACCATACTTACATCCCGTATCGACAGTCTGCCCGATACATACTCTTTTTCCAAGCAGGACTTCCTGTATCAACAGCCCGATTTGTCTCGTATCATCTTTGGCTCATCGGAATATATCAAAGACGGCCTGCTGCCGCTCACCGAATGGCTCGGACCAAGCCCTTGGTCCAAACGTATGCTCAACATACTTGACGACTTGTGGAAGCATGCACCCGTTGAGACAAATTACGGGAAAATCGTCTCACACAGCCAGGAAATCAACGGCGAAATGCTCCAGGTCTTATCCCGCATCTACTGGATGACAGGAGAAAAGAAATACTTGTATTGGGCCATCCGGCTCGGAGACTATTATTTGTTGGGCAGACATCACCCAACAAGGGACGAAAGCCGGCTCCGACTGCGGGACCACGGTTGTGAAATTGTATCAGGCCTGTGCGAGTTGTATGCGACGGTTCATTTTGCGATGCCGGCTAAAAAACGAGCTTACCAAAAACCCCTTCACGAAATGCTCGACCGCATCCTTCAGGTCGGCCGAAACGAGCACGGACTGTTCTATAACTCCGTCAATCCCAAAACAGGTCGGCACGATAAAGGCCTGACCGATACCTGGGGTTATACTCTGAACGGCTATTACACAGTGTATCTCATAGACAAGACCGAGGCCTACCGCCGGGCCGTCCGCAAAGTGCTTATCAACCTGAATGACCACTACAACTACAGGAATTATAAGTGGGGAGGCTCAGACGACTATGCGGATTCTATCGAAAGCGCCATTAACCTTTACAATCGTGAACCTGTCCCATCGGTCGTTCAATGGATGGACGGCGAAATAAAGGTTATGTGGAGCATGCAAAAAAACAACGGCATCATCGAAGGATGGCACGGGGACGGCAACTTCGCCAGAACTACAATTATGTACTGTCTCTGGAAAACAAAAGGCCTGACTATCAGTCCCTGGCGAGAGGACGTCATCTTGGGAGCAGTTCAGGATGGCGATGCTCTCAAAATAAGTATCAGCGCCAGGAGCCGCTGGAATGGAAAAATTATCTTTGACAGCCCGCGTCATCAAACGATTATGAAGATGCCGCTTGACTGGCCGAGAATCAATCAGTTCCCGGAATGGTTCACCGTCAAAAGCGAAAAACGCTATGCCGTTCACGACCTGATATACAATTCGAAAAAAATATACACAGGCAGACAATTACAGGAAGGTATCACAATACATCTGAAGCGGGGTTCTGAACGCCACCTGCTGGTGCAGACTTCGGCGAGTTCAGTCGAGCCGTAGCGGGATGATATGCCGGAAAATTAGAAAAACTGAATAAGCTGGCCTTAAGTTCTTGTAAAGAAAAAACTTAAAGCTATTCACTTGACATGCCGACAACTTCGCTACAGAGCCACGACCGTAAGGGAGTGCTAATTCCTGAATTCTTAATTCTGCATTCTCAATTCAAATCAAGGGGGTATAATAATGACAAAATTAACTTTTTCTCAAACTTCTAACGACTCGTGCTACGTAGCGACTTCGCAGAGTAGTAACATCGAAAAGGCAGCTCATGTTTATGCTGAGCTTAGGCGAACTCGGCCGAGCACAAAGCGAGACCTTAAAAATTACGTCAAGGTCTTTCTCGGTATCGACGTTCCCGAGATGAAAATTTGCCACGAACATAACAGCCCGATGGATTATCTATGGCACAGCTTCTCCGCCGACTTTCCCACTCTGCGAGCCGCAAGTCACGAGCGACGAGCGACGGAAAATGCCGATGCAGTAATCTGGGCCAACCGTGCCGGCGGCAAGACCGAACTGGCCGCCATTGCCACACTTATGGACTGCATCTTTAAGCCGAACTGTCAGGTCAGGATACTCGGCGGCTCAGGTGAGCAGGCCGGCAGGATGTACGAATACCTGACCGGCTTTCTACGCAACGGCTTCGAGCAGTTTTTAGCCGGACCTGCACTCAAGGCGAAATGCCGTTTTACAAATGGTTCAGCAGTTGAAGTCCTCACGCAATCGGCAACCAGTGTCCGAGGCCAGCACATTCAAAAACTACGTTGTGATGAGCTTGAGCTTTTCGATGAGGATGTTTTTGCTGCCGCCAAGTTCACCACACAAAGCACCGAAAATCTTATAGCAGCTATGGAGCTAATCAGCACAATGCATCGGCCTTACGGCTTGATGCAAAAAGTAGTTGCCTCTGCATCGCAGTTCGGCACGCCCATCTTCAAATGGTGTATATGGGAAGTGATTGAAAAGTGTACCGATAGGAACTGCTCACAGTGTCCTTTATGGGATGATTGTCAGGGTAAAGCTAAGGCAGCCGATGGTTACCTGAAAATCGACGATTGCATAACGCAAATGCGTCGAGCCAGCAGGGTCGGATGGGAGGCCGAGATGCTCTGCAAAAGACCTTCGCGAGAAAATGTGGTCTTTGATGAGTTCGAAACGGACATACATGTTCAACCTGTTGATTATGACCTGAATCTTCCGCTTTACCGTGCACTTGATTTTGGATTTGTAAATCCTTTTGTGTGTTTGTGGATTCAGGTAGATGGCGCCGGCGTCGTACGCGTGATAGATGAGTATGTCCGCAGCAGGGCAACCATTGATGTGCACGCCGAACAGATAAAAAGCCGAACGCCCATTTCCGAAGAGCAGATGGCGGCTACATTTTGCGACCCGGCGGGCGCCGGTGTAAATGACGTTACCGGTACAAGTGTCGTTCGAGAGCTGCGGGCACTGGGGATAGCGGTACGATTTAGACGAAGCGGCATCCTGGAGGGCATTGAGCTTATCCGCCGGTCGATTCGCTCTGGCGACGGCCAAAGCACGCTTATAATCTCGCCGAGATGCCAGCGTCTGATAGAGGCGATGGAGTGCTATCACTATTCGCAGTCCGGCAGTGCCGCCGACGAACTACCCCTCAAAGACGGCCTATATGACCACCCCATCGACGCCCTGCGATACTTCTTCGTAAACTACAACCGTCCCACCAAGACCACAACAAGACGATATTAAAGATATTAGATGTGGTGGAATCCGCGAAAAAAATCGGGAAAATCACGGGAATATCAAAGAAAATCCAAAAAAATTCTTTTTTTCAGAATAAATCCAGCACTTTTGGTCGATTTATATGGTATAATATTCTGGACTTCAGAAAAAGGAGGTACGACAATGGATATTGGGAAAAGATTAAAAATTGCAAGAAATGCCATCGGTTATACACTGGAGAGATCCTCACAGGAAAGCCGTATAGGCCAATCCTCTATCAATGAGTTTGAAAACAACAAAAGAGAGCCAAAGTTTTCACAGCTTAGCAAGTTGGCGGATGTCTATAAGAAAAAGATAGAGTTCTTTTTAACAGATGAGTTGCCACCCGAAGAGTTGATGCTTTGGCGAGCTGCGCCAAATAATGAAGAGGAAATGAAGAAAACCGAGGCGGAATTCAGACAGCTTTGTGAACAGTATCACAACCTCGAAGTGCTTATTGGTGAAGTAAAAGAAACTAAACTGCCACAATTAGAGGTGAGCCGTGAAGAATTTGACTATCGACAGGCCAGTAAACTTTCAGAATGTTTTCAAAGAGATTTTCTACTTGGCGACATACCAAGCGCTTCACTTAAGCAAATATTGGAAGAGAATTTCTACGTGAAAATATTTCATTTAGCCTCTTATGGCAGTGCGATCTCAACGTTCTCAGAGAACTTCGGTGCAGCTATCCTTTTGAACAAAGATAGCAAACTATGGCGGCGTAACTTTGATCTTGCTCATGAGCTGTTTCATCTTTTAACGTGGAATATTTTCAGGGTAAACGGAGCAGGGGACAAACCCGGCGAATACGAGGAAAAACTCGCGAACGCATTTGCAGGCAGGCTTTTACTACCTACGGATATTATTAAGGATAAAATAGAAGCGGCTATGAGCAAAGAGCACCAGGTAAGCTTTGAGGCATTAGATGAGATAGCAAGAGAATTTGGAGTTTCAGTAGAAGCCTTGTTGTGGCGTATGCTATATCTCTACAACAAACCTGTTGAAGAAATTGAAAAGTATATCGAACAGGCTAAAAAGGTAAAAACGCGGCGTCCTTTACGTCGATCAGATGAACCGGATAAACTGCCGGAGCGCTACTGTAGTTTGGCGACAAGAGTTCTCAGAGAAGGAAACCTGTCTTTGATGCAGTTCGCAAAGTACATGGGTATCAGCTACAGAAAAGCTGAGGAATATCTCACGGATGATGATTTCACGGATGAAAAAATTTCAATTTCTATTGCTTGATGCCGGGCCAATTAAAAAACTTTTTGAGTTAGGCTTATGGGATAAATTTATCGAAAGTTGTGAGTTACTATATCCCGGATAGTAGCAAACCAAGCCGAGCGTATAGGACGAGAATTTGGTGTTAGCATAGATCTCAAATCTTACGAGGAAAAAAGGCTCATAAAAATCTTTGATTCGGAACCATCTGTATACAAGTTTTTTTATGAAAAATTTGACCAGATATACAAACCTATTATCCACCCTGGCGAAAAGGAAACATTAGCTTTTTTGTATAATTCTTCAGAAAATTGGCTTGTATGTGCAGCCGACAAAGCAGTTTTTAAAGTTTTAGGCTTGCTTAGCAAGGCTGAACAAGGAGTTTCTTTAGAAGAGATTTTGAAACAGATTGGTCTGTCGCGGGAACTGGAATGGAAATATACCAAGAAGTTCTGCGAGAAGTACACCCGTATAGGTCAAATAGATTCCATTCAAAACAAAGGGCTTCTTTAGCTTTTTTACATTACAACAACTATCCTGTGGTATTAAGGCAAAATCCCCATCAAATAAATCATTCCTGAACTTAAGAGTTTTGAAAATTTGCTAAAAAAAGAACTCAAGCTTGCAAAGCTTTTGCCCGATATTGCCAACAATTACGGCAGGAAAAGGAGACAGAAAAAACCTCGGCTGGACTGGGCGGATAAAGGAGGAAACAGGGCTGAGGTGCGGAGGGAGAGGAAAAAGCGAGATATCCTCAGCCCTGTGAATGTGCTCCAATACTTAGTATATCAAAAAGCTCTATACAAAGCTATACTTTTTTGAAAAAAAATATTCGTATCCGATGAAATAATGTCTGCCGGATAAAGCATTCCAAACAGTTCATTATCAACAGGTAACAAATTCCATAATAACCCTTTCCGTGTATTTTGTCAATTGTAATATTAAAATATTCTTAGTTAAAAAGGCATATTTCTGGCAAAAATGAAAAAAATTAAGGCTTATCATACTCACAGACAACATTCTCGAGCTTATTAGCAATACGCTGTTGCTGCAGTCGAAAAGTGAGGGAATTTTCGCTAAAGCCGAGTTTCTCAATCCCAGCGGCGGTATCAACACCCTGACATCGAGCATCAAATAAAAAAAAATGGGCTGAGGCAAGGAGGAAAGGAGAGAGAGTAAAAAAACCTCAGCCCGTGGCTTTGAGTAAACTTATACGAGTTCTGCTCACGAAAGTTCGCTTCAGAGGGGAAAATTATATTGTGTATTTCTACAAAAATTGCTGTTTGCCCGGATTTTGTTTCAGTTTTTAGCCAGAACCAGCCATAATTTAAACATAGAAATCCATTTTTCGCAGAATCCATCCCGATACATCGGGACTTTAACAAAAGGAGTTTGCTATGCTTTCTTATAACTGTAGAAATGTTCAGTGTTTATCCATTATTATTGTGGGGGTTGGTCTGTTGAACTCATTGGCGTGTGCCGGATTCCAGAAGTTCGAGTATCACCAAATTGCCCGAATCGGAAACGAGCACGTTTATCTTCGCAACATGTTAAAAGAACAAAGTGGTAATTAAGGTATCATTTATTTGATTATTGACAGGACAGTATAAGGAGATACTTAAATGAGAGCTAAATCTGCAATCGTAGTTATCTGGTTGGTACCAATCCTGCTCATCTGCTCGTGTGGAAATTTTTCCACTCCCGCCGGTCTCACACCTCTGCGCAGAGCCCATGCGCACAACGACTATGAACACGACCGTCCCCTGTACGATGCATTGGACCACGGCTTTACCAGTGTTGAGGCTGACATCCATCTTGTCGATGGCCAATTGTACGTTGCTCACGACTCAGATAAAATAACGCCAAATCGAACGTTGCGGTCGCTTTATCTTGAACCGCTGAGCAGGCGCATAGCCCAAAACGCCGTCCTTGGGACTCCTGACGGAGGACGAGTCTATCCTAATGGACCACAGTTCACTTTATTCATTGACATCAAGACCGAGGCCGTGGCAACCTACAAAGTCCTCAGCAAAATGTTAGCCGAGTACGAGAGTATTTTTACCACCTTCGACTCAAACGGCCGAACTGACAAAGCGGTGGTTGCCATTGTGTCCGGCAATCGACCACGCGGACTGATGGAATCAGAGGCAATCCGTTATGCCGGCTACGATGGCAGGCTTGAGGATTTGGAATCCGACGCCCCGGCGAGCCTAATCCCTGTTATCAGTGATAATTGGACAAAACATTTCTCATTCAATGGCACCGGTTCTATGCCGGCCAAAGAACGTCAAAAATTGAAAAAAATCGTCGAAACCGCGCACAAAAAAGGCCAACGCGTCAGATTCTGGGCAACTCCTGACAAACCCTCGCAGGCACGCCAAACGCTCTGGCGAGAACTGCTGTCGAACGATGTTGACCTGATCAATACCGACGACCTCGCTGGCCTACAACAGTTTCTGCTTCAACACACGCCAAAATAAGCAACCATTAGCAGGCCAAAAAGTCAAATATTAACAAACCGCCGACCGGCGGACATCAAAATGTTATTGACGAGGCAACCCTATTTGGCTATCCTGTTCTTGTGTCATTCCCGCCCCCCTAAGGGGGTATCTACTTGCCCCGCAAAAGCGGGGTGCGGAAATCCAGACCCGCCCTGCATTTGCAGGTTTAGACTACCCCGCAATCGCGGGGTGCGGGAATCGAGAAAAAGTTTTTTTAGAGAGATTTTTTGCTATGCTCAAAAGAACGCATAATTGCGGTCAGCTTCGGCTCGATGATGCCGGCAAAAAGGTTATTTTAGCGGGCTGGGTACATTCTTATCGAGACCATGGAAACCTGGTATTCATCGACCTGCGCGATAGAGAAGGTCTGACCCAATTAGTTTTTGACCCCGAAACTCAGCCACAGGCCCATGAGCTGGCAGGGACAGTCCGCTGTGAATGGGTAATAGCGGCCAAAGGTCTTGTTCAACTGAGAACTGAGGGTATGGAAAATCCCAAGCTGCCGACCGGCCAAATCGAAGTCGCTGTCGAAGAACTGCAAATACTCAATGTCTCAAAGACTCCACCGTTTGAAATAGACAGCGCTGAAAAGACAAATGAGGAGATTCGCTTAACCAGTCGATATATCGACCTGCGTCGGCCCGAAATGCAGCACAAGCTTCGCACACGTCATCAGGTTACAATGGTTGTGCGGGACTATTTCGACCAGTTGGGTTTCTGGGAAATTGAAACACCGATGTTAGCCAAGAGCACGCCGGAAGGCGCAAGAGATTTCCTCGTGCCCAGCAGACTTTATAAAAACCGTTTTTATGCACTGCCACAATCACCGCAGCTCTTTAAGCAGATTCTAATGGTCAGCGGCGTTGATAAATATTTCCAGATAGTCCGGTGCTTCCGTGATGAAGACCCCCGCGCCGACAGACAGGCCGAATTCACACAAATCGATGTCGAGATGAGCTTCGTCGATAGTAACGATGTCATCGGCGTCAGCGAAAACTTAGTGGCCCGAATCTTTAAAAGGATTCTGGACGTGGATGTGGCGGTACCGATACGGCGAATTTCCTATAAAGAGGCGATGGCTGACTACGGCACAGACAGGCCGGACTTACGTTTCGATATGAAGCTAAAGGACGTTTCCGATATCGCCAAACAAAGCTCCTTCAAGGTATTCACATCGGTGATTGAAAATGCCGGGATAGTAAAAGGGCTTTGCGCACCAAACGGTGAAAAATATTCCAGAAGCGATATCGAAAAGACCCTGACCAGCTTCGTGGCCGACTACGGTGCCAAGGGACTGGCCTGGTCAAAAGTCAAAACAGAGAACGATAAGCTCTCACTGCTCAGCGGGTGTGCAAAGTTCTTCAGCCCCGAAGCTCAACAGCAGATAATCGAATTATTCGAGGCAAAAGATGGCGATTTGCTTTTGTTTGTCGCTGATAAGGAAGCAGCCGCCAACAAAGCACTGGCTCCTTTGCGGTGCAAACTTGCCCGCGACCTGAAACTTTACGATAAGGAACACTTCGAGTTCGTATGGGTAGTGGACTTTCCGCTGTTCGAATGGAGCGAAGACCAAAAACGCTACGACTCACTCCACCATCCGTTCACTTCTCCAATTGAGGAGGACATGGACAAGCTTCCCGCCGAAGGCGGGTTTGCTGGAGGCCGGCGTTGCCGGCCCGACCCTGCCAACATTTGTTCGCAGGCCTACGATATCGTCGTCAACGGTTCTGAAATCGCCGGCGGGAGTATTCGTATCCATAATCCGAAAGTTCAACAAAAGGTCTTCGACCTGCTTAATATATCAAGAGACCAGGCACAGCAGCAGTTTGGTTTCTTTTTGAAGGCGTTGGGTTACGGCGCCCCACCGCACGGCGGAATAGCCTTCGGCCTCGACAGGCTTGTTATGCTGCTGACCGGAACGGAAAATATCAGAGATGTCATTGCATTTCCGAAGACCCAGCGAGGCCAGTGTCTTTTAACCGATGCGCCAAGCGAAGTGGACCAGAAACAGCTCGATGAGTTAAATTTGCGAACGCAAAGGCACTCGCATAAACCCTCGCAAAAAACCAATGAGCAAAAATGATAGTCGGCAACGGGTATTGAGTTTATGCGGATTAACTTAAAACACATCTGGCAAAAGCTTTTGATGCTTCTGCGGTTATCACCGCTGTCGCTGGCGAAAAAGTGCAGGCTCACCTTTGGGGCCGCCGTGGTCTTTATCTTAACGATTGCGCTTCTTCTGCCATATATCTGGATGGGGCAGCTTATTAAAAAAAACCTGCTCGATACAGGCAGAGCGAGGTCACAGGCAATGCTCGACCGGCACTTCCAGCTAAAAGACCCCGCCCAAACTACCCTTCCCGCATTGGACAATACCGGCCTGCCGGTAGATGTAAACGACCCCGATATACGCTGGATTCGCTTCACAAAGGACGATGAGGGTTCCCGCCTTGCGGGGTCCCAAAACAAGTCCGCCTATGACGAATTGACTGAGGAGACCAGCCAGTTGATTGAATCCTTAAAAGCCGACCAGGCCAGGAACGATAACATCCTGCTAAGGAAAAAAGACGGCATGCTCCAAAGCAATTATGTGCGAATTTTCAGGGCGACCGATAACTGTAGAAGCTGCCACAATCCGCAGGGTTCCGCCAGCGCGTTTTCCTTAAATGAGTCGATAGGTGCGGTACTTATTCGCTCCAGAGGCATCGGAAGTGAAATCAGCAAAACAATCTTTATGAACAGGGTTTGGGTCATCGTTGCCGGCCTAATCGGCGGCACCGGTGCCATCGTTGTTTTCTACTGGATAACTCAGCGGGTCATCCTCAGACCTATACGACAGCTCAGGGCACTCGCAAACAATGTAGCCGAGGGAAATCTAAATATCAGAAGCGCAATAAAAACCGGCGACGAATATGAGAAGCTGGCAAATGCTTTCAACAATATGCTGGATGGGCTCCAGGCCGCACAGGAAAAACTCCGCCAGGCAAACAAGCAGCTCGATGCCAAAATTGCTGAGCTTTCAGAGCGAAATATTGAACTGTTTAAAGCCAACAAGGTAAAGGGTGATTTCTTAGCCAATATCTCCCACGAATTCAGAACGCCGTTGAATGCAATTCTTGGCTTTGCGCAGGTCCTGCGGGAAAAACCTCAACTCTTAAAAAAAGATAAAGCACAAAGATATGCAGAGAACATTATCACCAGCGGAAACAGTCTTTTGAATATGATTAACGACCTGCTTGACCTGGCGAAAACCCAGGCCGGAAAAATGGAATTACACATAGAAAAAACCTCCGTCCCACAGTTATGTAAAGCTCTGGTTTCATCTTTCTCATTGTTGATTAAGGAAAAGAAAATAAAAACAAAGGTGCTGGTCGATGCCGATATACCGATTCTTTCGACGGATACCGGCAAAGTCCAGCAGATACTGTACAATTTTTTAAGTAACGCTCTTAAGTTTACGCTCCCGCGAGGCAGAATTGAAATTCGAGCATTCTCGATACCCGATACTCGCTGCTCGATGCTCGTAAAAGAAAAACATCCAGAATCCAGAATCCAGAATCGAGAATCGAGGTTTGTTCGGATTGCAGTAAGTGATACCGGCTGCGGCATCGCTGAATCTGACAGGGAAAAGATTTTTGAAAAATTCCGACAGGTTGACGGCTCTATAACCCGTGCAGCGACCGGTACCGGCTTAGGGCTGACTATCTGCACCGAATTAGCTGCTATGCTCGCAGGCAGCGTCGGGCTGGAGAGTGAACTTGGCAAAGGCTCAACCTTTTGGCTCGATATCCCCGTTACACTCACCAAAGAGTCTTAGTGGCGAATAGCTGTTTAACAGTTTAACCCGGATGATTAGGAGATAATAATGCGTACGATACCGATGTCACTGCTTCTTGTTCTGTATGTAAGTCTTGCGGCTCTTTCTGCTGTACCTACCGACCAGACCCATCCGTTTTCCATTCACGATATGCTGGCTATGGATAGGCTCTCCGGCCCACAGGTTTCACCGGACGGCAAACGGATTGTCTTCGTGCTGCGAGAGACAGACCTCGAAGCAGATAAGGGACGAACCGACCTTTGGCTGGTTGGTGCCGATGGAACGGGCCTTCGCCGACTGACATCTCATCCCCAAGGTGATTCAAATCCCCGCTGGGTACCTGATGGTAAATCGGTATTTTTTATATCCACCCGCTCGGATTCGGCGCAAGTGTGGCGAATCCGGGTTGACGGCGGAGAAGCCCAGCAGGTTACAGACCTGCCTCTTGACGTCGCAAATCTTCTCGTCTCACCCAATGGAAAGCACATCGCCTTTACTATGGAAGTCTTCCCGGACTGCAAAACTGTAGCCGACACAAAGGATAGACTCGATAAAATCGAGCAAAGAAAAACGAGCGGACGAATTTACGAGCAAATATTCGTTCGGCACTGGGATACCTGGAAGGACGGCCGACGCTCACATCTGTTTGTCATGCCGTCGGCGGGCGGTGACCCGATAGACGTTATGCAGGGGATGGATGCCGATACTCCTTCCAAACCTTTCGGCGGCCCGGAGGAAATTACATTCACCCCGGACGGCAAAGGACTTATTTTTACCGCTCGGGATGTGGACCGAACAGAACCCTGGTCAACGGATTTCAATCTTTACCAGGCACCCATCGACGGTTCTGAACCGCCGAAGTGTTTGACTAAAGATAATAAGGCCTGGGATACTAATCCGGTTTTCTCTCCCGATGGCAGGACCTTAGCTTACTTGGCTATGGCTCGGCCCGGCTATGAATCCGACCGTTTTCGAATTGTTCTCCGTAAGGAGTCCTAGGACTGCGCCGCTGGCCTGACGGTAAGCAGCGGGTTCTGACTGAAAACTGGGACCGCAGCCCCTCCTCGTTTTGCTTCTCGGCGGACGGCAAAACAATCTTCGCCACGGCAACTAATGTGGGCCAAAAATCTCTGTTCGCCATCAATGTAAAAACCGGTGCCGTTCGGACCATTGTCAAAGAAGGCCGCGTCAGTTCTCCCGGCATCGCAGCAGGAAAGATTATTTTCGGCCTGAGTAACCTGCGCAGTCCTGTTGAGTTGTATTCAGTTAAACCTGACGGCAGCGATATACGCAAAATCACCAATATCAACGCCGAAAAAATTGCCGCTGTTCGCATAGGCGAATATGAGCAGTTTACATTCGCCGGATGGAACGATGAAACGGTCTATTGCTACGTAGTCAAGCCCGTAGATTTTGACCCTGCCAAGAAATACCCTGTGGCTTTTCTGATTCACGGAGGCCCTCAAGGCTCTTTCGGCAACAGCTTTCATTACCGCTGGAACCCACAGGCCTACGCCGGTGCCGGCTATGCTGCGGTTATGGTGGATTTCCACGGCTCTACCGGATACGGACAGGCCTTCACCGATTCCATCCGGGACGACTGGGGCGGCAAGCCTCTAAAAGACCTGCAGAAAGGGCTGGCCGCTGCCTTAAAACATTATCCCTGGATGGACAGCGACAGGGTCGGTGCCCTCGGTGCCTCTTTCGGCGGTTATATGGTTAACTGGATAGCGGGCAAATGGCCCAACCGTTTCCGCTGCATGGTCAACCACGACGGCAATCTTGATGGGCGGATGGCCTACTTCGACACCGAGGAACTCTGGTTCCCCGAGTGGGACCACCTCGGCACGCCCTGGGACAATCCCGCTGGCTACGAGAAGCACAACCCCGTAAACTTCGTCAAAAACTGGAAGACCCCAATGCTGGTTATCCACGGTGCGCTGGACTTTCGGGTGGCCGATACCCAGGGACTCGGCACCTTTAATGCCCTCCAGCGCCTTGGAATTCCCAGCAAGCTGCTCTACTTCCCTGACGAAAACCACTGGGTTCTCAAACCGGCAAATTCCATCCTCTGGCACGAAACAGTAATAAGCTGGCTGGATCACTGGCTCAAAAATTCCAATGGTTCTCCGTAGGGAGTCCCTAGGACGACAGGCTCACTCCCGATAAATCGGGAAGCGAAGTCGAAGGACTGAGGCGAATCCCAAAAATCCCGATAAATCGGGATTGATTATTGCCCGAACCTGTGCTATCCTGCACTGGTAATCGCAGCGCCGGAAGGCGTCCTGCGGGGTACAGGTGATTACTAATATTTTAATATCTCACTAACGAGAGAACAGGAGACAGAGACCAGAAGGCAGAGGACAGACTCTGATTTCTGACTTCTGATTTCTGCCTTCTGACATCTGATTTTTACAGAGGTGCTTATGTCAGGAAAGTGTGTAAGAGCAATTTTCCCCGGCTCGTTCGACCCGATAACAAACGGGCATCTGGACGTTATCGACCGCGGTATGAAAATCTTTGACGAGCTTATCATCGCGATTGGGCGAAGTCCGGTCAAAAATCAACTCTTCACGCCCGAAGAGCGTGTGGAGATGATAGCTGAGCTAATCCGCGAAAGGCAGATGACGGGCGTCTCGGTAGAGAGTTTTGATGGGCTGACGGTCGAATACGCCGCCAAGAAAAAGGCCGATGTCATCCTGCGAGGCCTGCGAAGTCTTACCGACGTCCAGTATGAGTTCCAGCTTGCTATGACCAACCGGGCTGTGGCCGGCATCGAAACGGTTTTTATTATGACCAGCGAGCAGTATGGCTTCACCAGCTCAACCTTGATTCGCGAGATAGCCTCATTAAGTGGTCCGCCGAAGGCGGGTCAGATCCCAGCCGGCGTTGCCGGCTTGTCAAATTTAATTCCGAACAGTATTTACGAGCGATTGAAATTGAAACAGCACCTTAAAAAATAAACTCCGTTAGAAATTCTATAACTACTGAGGCTTGACAGAGCATTAGACACTTTTGGAGATCCACACGATCCATCAAAACTCTTCCCATGGTGTGAGAAAAGTTTGTCCCTGCGCATGACGTCCAAATTTCAAGGGTGAGTTTCCTCTTTCAAATGCGCCCATGTCCGGAGCTTTGCCCTTGTAATCATCGTTAAACCCAGGAATGAGAACACCGGCATCTATAGCCGGATTGGGGATGGTAATGAGCTTGTCCGTAATGACCACAGTTTTTCCACCCCTTTGCGTGGGCGTCTTTCCCCACTTTACTGTCGTAATGGTCGGAGCCAAATAGAATTCCAATCCCTGAGAACGGACAAAGGATGGTTTCTTTCTAATCCCATGCTTTTCATAACCCTGCCCCATATTAAGACCAGTGAAAACGTCATAATCAAAATCACTCGGCGGATCCGCCTGCCTTAAACCGGTCAACGGCCCGTGGCAATCAAAAATATTGTTGCGGGTAATCGTATTGTGACAGGCATGACTGCTGAAAACTCTAAAAGCGCCTTTCGGCTGCAGAGCTGTGTTATGAAAAACATATATCCTGCCGCCTTTATACTCGCCTTTTTCGCCCACTTTGATCATACTGCCGCCGAGAGGATTCCTGTGCGTTCGCCGACTTATTCCAAATATATTTCGGAAGATATATAACGGCCCTTTTGATGTTGCCGCCACCGCGATATGCTGATATGTATGATGCAAATAATTTCCCCAAATGCGAACATTCATGTTCGCACCTTCGCTTTCAATGGCATCATCCCAAACATTTGAGATGATGTTTCCGTAAATATCCGAATCACGATTTGGGCTGCCTTCATTGCTGAAATTACTGCTTCCACCGAAAGCGTCATTAAAGCCATGGTCTTCGGTTGAGAAGATGTCATTGTAACGGATGATATTCCCGCCCTTTGAATTGTTTAAGGTAATTGCCTGTGGTCCGTTTGGATGGCCGGTGTCCCAATCGTTACTTGCACCTCGAGGGTTATTGATTGAATTTCGTTGAATTACAAGGCGGGAAGTACCTTTTTTTGCGTAGATTGCGCTATCGGAACCGCCGACGTTGCCAAAAGTTCTGGGTCCACCTATTCTACCCCAGAATGTGATATGACAGTCTTCAATAACGACATCGTGAACATTTTTCTCTATGAGGATGCCGTGGATAGCTGCGTTCTTCAATTCAAGACCACGAATGATCACAAACGAAGCCTCAACTACGATATTATAATCCAGTGTATTTTCGGGATCGATGGTTGTTTTGTAACCCGGCTTTGGTGTAACCAGATGCCAGCTGTCAGCATTTCCCGATTCAGTAATATGAATTGTCCTGGATATTACTCCGGTATCGAGATAGGTTGTTTTGCCGATTTTAAGCTCTTCATTGCGAGTTCTCGTTTTAAATTGGACGTCATGCTCTCGGCAAGCTAATTTAACTTCATATATCGTATCCGGCGTCAGACCAACAATACTGCCTCGATATTCATTGTCCCGCTCATCAAACCACAGAGGAAGGGCAGTTTTCCATTCCCTGCTTCCCGAAGGTCTATAATTGACTTTGCACTCTCCTAAGTCCGCAGAATCGACTTTGTAGTATATACCGATACACTCAAATGTGCTTACGGTATATGGATTCTTATGTGTTGCGGCGAAACTTTGGCCAACCGAAATGATTGTCATGACGAGCACAAATATTTTTTTCATAGAATTTCCTTCATTCTTTCTAAAATTGGGTTTGTTTTGGGTTTGTTTTTTTGGAGCCTGAAGGCGGTTTTATTTTCATAATCCTCTATAACATATAAGTTTACGTCCATTTTGGGCGTTGCGGAAATTGGGTTTGAATTGGGTTTGTTTTTTCGGACTGCGAAAGCGTCGTTTTTTCTGTAATCCTCTATAACATATAAGCTTACGTCCATTTTGGCTTTTCTAAAATTGGCTTTGATTGGGTTTGAATTGGGTTTGTTTTCACCAAGTGTCCAATTGGATTTATTTTCATAATCCGTTGTATTATATAGATTTGCGTTCATTTGACTTTTTTGGAAATTGGGTTTGTTTTGCATAAAAAGGGTTGATTTGTAGAGCGTTCTCTACAGTTGTAGAGGGGAATTTCGCCGCATGTCGCTCGTGACTCGTCGCTCGTGTTTCGTATAGCGTGAAGAGATAATTTCATATTTCAAATCTCACATTTCAAATTGTCAATGAGATAGCCGTGATGCCTTATAGGCACGTAAATGATTGGCTGCTTTTTGCCAGAGAGCAAAAAAGCAGCCCCTCTATAATTAGAGCTACCTGCACTTTTGATTCGAAAAAAGTCCTCGAATATCGGTTCGTTGTTCTCGTAACTCGATGCCGGCAAGACAGTTAAAAAAATTTTGAAAAATCTAATTTTTGCTCGAAGGTATCAACGCTTTTGGTCGAAAACTGACGGAAAATTTTACCTATCTTAACGCAAAAAACCACTGATTTCAAGTAGATTTGAAAAAAATCTCCGAGACTCGGCACTGTATTCTGGACGCTCGTTAGTGAGAAAATAAAAACAGTATGAACTGTAGCCCATCGCTACAGGCTCAAAGATACATCTTTTGCTGATTCAGATATTTTCCTTTTGCTTGGCCAAGGCTGTCTAGTTTTTGTTGCAGTTGTTTCCCTTTCTGCTTTGAAATTTGTATCTGTTCAGATTGATCAAGAGATATAAAACCAAGCAAGCATAATCTAGTTATTTCATGAAGTTTTGGAAACGCCTCTTTGCCCCTCCTAGTATTTTGCAGTGTAGGTTCAGCTACATGTAATCCATGAATGAATGTGCTACGACGGTGTATATATTCAATTTTAAGAACTTTCCATGTCCTCGGGAAGATCAAAGGCAGAAAGATAAGCTGTAATCCTTCTTGCTATTGTTTCAGCCTTGTTATTTCCGGTAGGATGGAAAATTGCTTCAAGGGCTGCCCATAACCCCAAATAACATAGTTGTAGAGATATTGAAAATCCTTGTGTTACTTGGGAAAAATAAATGAGTGCGCTTTTAATTCTGCTTTTATTTGTGAGTTGGTGTATTTTTAAAAGATCTTTAGAAATTTCTGATGAAAGCTGAACATCATTTTTTGAATAGCGCAATTTAGGTTTGGGATTATGAGGAGAAGTTAACAATCTCGAATATGAGGGTTTTTGAATTGGCTCATCGCTTGAGCCTACCTCGAATTGGCCGCCTACTATAATAGGGCAAGGCTTTTGCAGGCGAAGAGAAGTTATAAAAATTGAAAAAAGAGTAGAAGGCTTACAATCAGAATATTGGTTGTCCTTGGCGTTATCATATCTCAGGCAGCATTGAACTATTCCCATTCCAGGAAGTGTATGGCCCGGAAGAATCATATTTACCAGGCCTGCATATTCGAGTAATCCATTGACATCGCTTAAAGAGTAGAAGCGATGTGGATCGAGTAGCTCTGAGGGGGTATTATCGAAATACAAGTTTTCGAGTATCTTTATGGGTAGATTACCACTGTGAAAATCGTAAGGTAGCTCTTTAAAAAGGAGAAATACATCACGTTGTTTATATGATGGTTGCTTCATACGCCAAAAGCCTCTATCTTTTCCTTACAAAACTTCTCTGTTACTTCGTGGAGTTTTCGCACGCATGGGCCTAATTGTTCTAATTGTTCTTTTGTTATCTTATAGCGTACGGCTTTAGCATCCGGGTGGGCAAAAACGTTGCACACCCTACCGACTAATCGGATTCGTACAGAACGGTTTAAGACAGGTTTGGCAATTTGTTATACGTTTTTGAATTAAATTATAGTCGTTCTAATTTGATATCCTTTATTGCCATCCAACTTGTGCTCGACTGAAATCTAAGCAAACCTGGACCAAAAACTTTTTTCATTTTTATTTCTTCGTCCATTGGATGTCTCCTTTCTGGACTTATTGCGCATAACAATGCTTATACAGTCTGTATAAAACGTGAAACACAGAGAAGTTTCTGCCTGTATAAGAAATCCCCGATGCTTATTCCGTTAATGAGCAGAATATGCAAATTGTGGGCCGATGTCAAGGGCGAGTTTTTGGATTTGGGCGAAAATTACCTCGCCGGTGAAGGACGGCATCTGGATTCCCGCTCCTTCGAGACAATTGGTGGGGCAAGCCCCACCCTATTCATGAAAGGCTGCCGAGTGTCAAGTAACATTTTTTCTTTTTCTTCATCTTTTATTTTTTCAAACAAGCTATTGCCATGTAACAATTTATCGATACTTCCGGTTCCATAATAGAGAGGGTTGTCTTCTGAAATGGTTCGACAAGCTCACCATCCCTGCCTGCCGGCAGGCAAGGC
>JADFJC010000051.1 GCA_022566315.1 Planctomycetota bacterium | reverse complement strand
TAGAGCATTTTAAGATTTTATGTTCGCATTTAGGTTTCTCGTGAGTGCAAAGCTAACAACGAAGATGCACAGCAATATTGGAGTATTGTGGGCAAATCTGATGCTAC
The DNA here is from genome assembly GCA_022566315.1 of Planctomycetota bacterium. Taxonomy (GTDB): domain Bacteria; phylum Planctomycetota; class Phycisphaerae; order Sedimentisphaerales; family Anaerobacaceae; genus NIOZ-UU13. The sequence goes on along the minus strand of JADFJC010000051.1, from coordinate 26,865 downwards.
CAGCCAAAGCCGCAACAGGCATAAGGCGAACACAATAAATTAAAATGCTCTAATTCTTGCTAACGACATACAGTGCAGACTCCAAAATCAATTATAAGAAGGGTTAAACCATGAACTACCGTGCGTTTTGGTTGTTTGGCAAGTGCTTTGTACTGTCGTTGCTTCTGGTTATTCCGGCATCCGGCTCTTCGCTTCTTTTTGCCATCTACTTGATTGTAAGCTGGTGATGTTCATTGATATTATTCTTAGACAGCTTGTTATTTTGTTGGTGATGAGTTATAATTTTTGAACGGTTTTTTTGGCCCTGGTTTTTTTGGCCAGGGTGGTTTACTAATTTGCTTCTTTAGAAGGAGGTGATTCTATGGAACAAACAAAAGGTAAAGGTTTAAGCCGGCGCAGTTTTTTGCGTGGTGCTTGCGGGACGATCGCGTTTCCGACAATTATATCGGCTACTGCACTGGGGGCCGAGGGGAGGCCTGCGGCAAGTGAGCGGATTGTTATGGGTACGATCGGATTCGGCGGACGTGCGAGCGGGGTTATGCCTGCGTTTATGCGCGAGGACGATGTGCAGATGGTCGCGGTTTGCGATGTTAAAGGGAACCGGAGGAAACTTGCGCAGGATACAGTAAATCGGCATTACGGAAATACTGACTGCGATGCTTATATCGACCTGCGGGAGTTGTTGGCACGAGATGATATCGATGCGGTGCTAATCGCTACCGGGGATTACTGGCATTCGGCGGCGGCTTGTCTGTCGGCCCGGGCAGGCAAGGACATGTACTGCGAAAAACCGATGAGTGTGACAATCACCGAAGGCCGGGCATTGGTGGAAACGATGAAACGATATGGCAGAATCTTTCAGTGCGGAACGCAGCGACGAAACGTGAGCCAGTTTATGTTTGCAGCTAACCTTGTACATAAGGGCCTGCTGGGCGAACTGAAAACTGTTCATGCGGAGAAGGCCCCGAACTGGCACGAAACATACGAGACTGTTCTGCCTGCAGAACCGGAGCCGCCACGTGAGGTTTTTGACTGGGATTTATGGCTCGGTCCGGCAGCGTGGAGGCCTTACAATTCCAAGTATGCATCACGTGGATTTTGGGGTGGTCATCTGGATTTTGCGGGCGGGTCGTATACCGAGTGGGGAAGCCATACGGTCGATCTTTGTCAATGGGCGGCGAGGAAAGACGATACTTCGCCGGTGGTTTATCACCTTGTCGGCAAAGATGTGGAGGCATACTATGAGGACGGGCTTAAGCTGTTGCTTCGTGCTGACATAGGCCGGGGTTCGTGCGGTGTACGTTTCGAGGGGACCGAGGGCTGGATAGAGGTGGATGATTCGGGCCATATCGAGGTCCATCCTGAATCGCTCAGGTCCAAACGCAAGCTGGGCAAGGGTTATCCTGTGGACGACCATGTGAGGGATTTCCTTAACAGCTTCAAGTCGCGAAGACAGCCTGCGGCTCCAGCAGAGGGTGCGCACCGTTCGATTACGGCCTGCCATGCGGCTAATATTTGTCGGCGGCTGGGCAGGACTGTGAAATGGGACCCTGTTAAAGAAGAATTTATCGGTGATGAACAGGCCAATCGATTGAGTTCAAGGGCTTATCGTGAACCCTGGAGGCTGTAAAGTAGCTTTTATGAAAAAGCCGGCAAGACGGATTGGCAAGATAAGGAGAATAAAATGAATCGTAACCAGTTAATTTTTGGTTTATTAATATTAAGCTGTATTATCGCCACAGGTGTATCACGTGCGGATACGGGTACTGTCGATGTTGAGGTTGTAGCCGCGACAAAGGCAGGTCCGGCAGAACTGAAGAATCTCGAACTACGTGCGATAGAGACGATAAAGAGCGATGCGTCCACAATGGAAAAAGACCGCGCGTGCCGGATATTGCGGGTAATCGGGACACCTGATTCCATCGAGGCACTGGGAGCATTGCTGAGAGATGAAAAACTTTCGCATATGGCCCGATATGCACTGGAACCTATGCGCTATCCCGTGGCGGACAAGGCATTGAGAGATGCGCTCGGCAAGACCAGCGGTAAGGTAAAGGTTGGGATTATCAATTCGCTTGCTATGCGGGGGAATGAGCGAAATTACGATATTTTAGCGCCATTGCTGAAAGATAGCGATACCGAGGTTGCAGGCGCCGCAGCATGGGCATTGGGTCGGATAGGGTCGCCTCAGGCGGTGAGCATACTTTCTGAATTTTATAAAAATGCGGGAAAAAAGATGCGTGGCGTTGCTGCCGACGGATTGCTGAATGCGGCTGATCAGTTGGTCGCCAAAGGCAGTTTTCAGAAAGCCGTTGCGATTTATAAGCAGCTTCAGGGAGCAAATACCCCAGAGCATGTACGGATGGGTGCGTTTGCAGGATTGGTCAAGGCCCAACCCGATAAGGCGACCGGTATTCTTGCCGAGGCTATTGGAAGCAACGACTGGAAGACCAGGGGCATGGCGATCGATATGATTGTTACGCTCAAGGGCGAAGGTGTTACCGAACGGTTTTCGGCGAACCTTGATAAACTGGACGCTGATACACAGGTGCTGATGATCGGCGCATTGGTTGGGCGGGGCGAAAAGGATGCATTGAGACCTGTTATAACAAAGGCTGTATATAGTTCTAATGCAGAGATTCGTTCGCTGGCGATCAAGTCGCTGGGGGATATCGGCGATGCAAGTTCGGTACGAGTATTGGTCAACGTAATAGAAACCGGCAAAAACGATGAGGAAAAAAAGCTGTCAGCGTCGAGTCTGAGGCGGTTATCGGGAAAGAATATTAACGGTCAAATCATTAAATCCATGAAGGCAAGCAGCGCCCAAGGCAGAACCAAGCTGATAGAGATTCTGCGGGACCGCGATGCTATAGAAGCGGTTGATGAGTTGTTGGTCGCAGGTTCGGATAAAGATGCCGAAGTTCGCAGGGCTGCTTTTAAGGCGCTTGCCGATTTAGCCGGGCCTGAACACCAGAAAGTCCTTATCAAATTGCTGTTGAACCTGAAAGGGGATACGGGGCGCCCCGAAGCGGAACGTGCGGTTATAGCAGTTTCCCGTAATCTCGACGAGGCGGCCAGTACAGAGCCGATACTTGCGGTGATGGATTCGACAACAACAACAAAATGTTCTTTACTGCGCGTGCTGGGGGGGATCGGTAATACAAGAGGATTTGTAGTAGTACGTCAGGCTCTCAAAGACGGTAATCCTGATATTCTGGATACGGCTGTGCGGACGCTTGCGGACTGGCCGGATTCCACACCGGCACGTACACTGCTGGAAGTTTTTCAAACAACCTCAAACAGAACACATCGGATAGTAGCACTTCGCGGGTGTGTTCGGCAATTAGGTATCCCGATTTTATCGGGATTGACATCGGCGGATATGCTTAATATATGCAGTGAGTTAATGAAGGGTACAGATCGGCCTGAAGAGCAAAAGCTGATTCTGGCTTGTCTGGCGAATTTGGGGGGTCCCGGTGCGACAAAAATTGTTGCCCCTTTGCTGTCCGACAACAAAGTAAAGGCCGAGGCGGAACTTGCAATGCTTGGAATTATAAGCAATATGATGGGGTCGATGCCGAATGAGGCTAAAACGTCGGCACAGATTCTGCGCAATAAATCAAAGAATGAAACAATAAAGAAAGAGGCGGCAGCGGTTATACGGCTGATCGAGCTGTTCGAAGATTATATCATGGCATGGCAGGTCTCCGGTCCGTATTCAAAGCCCTTCGCCAACACGTTTGATACAGCATTTGGGCCGGAACAAACCGATGCCGAAGATGTGTTATGGAAGATACTTCCAATTAGTAAAATTGGCGATAGGCCCTGGATGTTCGATCTGCAGAAGAATCTCGGGGGCCAGTACAAGGCAGGTTATGTTCGTACGTGGGTGCATTCCGATGAGGAACAGGCAGCAAGGCTCGATTTCGGAACAGATGACGGTAATAAGGTATGGTTGAACGGCAAGCTGGTTCATGCAAACAGTGCAGGCGGTGCGGCGGTACCGAGTGAGCATAAGGTGAATGTGACACTGCAAAAAGGCTGGAATGTTTTATTGCTGAAGATTGTACAGGATACGGGACCGTGGCAGTTTTGCCTTGCCATTCGACAACCAAACGGCAACAAACTCGAAGGGCTCAGTATTCAGGCAGGCAAACCGACAAAATAATACTCCATTAATACTACACGTTTTTTTGGAGAAAGGTCGCCAGCCTCCGTCTTTTTGCATGTACTCTACTATTGATATTGAAGACTCCTTGCGCTTGTCAAGCGGACATCGGACCAGCCCCACCAGCCAACCAGAAGTGCACTGGGCCGCGTCGAAGCACCCCAAAAATGCCCCCCATTTTCGCTCGCTGCACCATACAACCGTTGTACAACTCAACAACCCGTTATCTCCAAATTCTGCGAAATTTCCGTTTCATAACTCATGTAGCATCGGTGCTTTATAAGAATCACAAAAATTGTAAACGGTTTCAATGAATGTTGCCGGTTGCTGAGTGGCTGTAAGTTCAGTTGTCCCGACTTAAAAAATCTGCCAATAGCTTGTATTACCACGACCGAGTGTGTTATAATTATGGCAGACAAACATACCAGCGAAACTCATTATCTTTCTTTGAAAGAGATGGTCAAAAGTTATGCGCAGAACAAATGGTTTTACATTAATCGAGCTTTTAGTCGTGATTGCCATTATTGCATTGTTGTTGGCGATACTAATGCCCGCACTACAGCGAGTGAAGAAACAAGCCAAAGGTGTTGTATGTCAAAATAATTTGAAACAAATTGGCATGGCAGTCAATTTATATGCTCCAGACTGGGATTTGTACATCCCACGCTCGGCGGAATGGGGGGGAGATACAAAGCCCTGGTTCAAGCTCTTTATGCCTTATTTGGCACAAAAGCCCATCGGTGATGATTATCGTAGCGTCAAGATATTTCGCTGTCCCAGCTATCCAGACAAAGAACAAACTGTTTGCTATGTCATCAACGGCTGGACCAGGGAAGGTGTTCCACGCGGGAGAAGCAAGCTTACCGAATGTCGCCGCCCAGCATCCATAATCTACCTTGCCGACAACGAGGACGGATGGTGGCGGCCCATAGTCAGATTGGCGACTGACCGAGGTACTACTCGATGTGACGTCTTCCAACCGGAACATCTGCCCAACTCTGACATTGAGGCCGTAACCGGAGGCAGACGGATCGCAAGGGCTCGACATAGAGACGGCTGTAACATACTTTTTCTCGATTGGCACGCTGACTGGATGGCAGCTGAAGATATGACTGAAGAGATGTGGAGATTTTAAAATAAGATATTGCTTTTCAACTGAGTCCGTTGCCACAATCTTTTGGACCTGCCGCACCAGCCAATCAGAGCGCACCGAGCCGTACATGAAGCACCCTCAATATGGCCCCATTTTCACGACCTGATGTCTACAAGTGCAGTACAACTCAACAACCCGTTATCTGCCAATTCAAAAAAATGTTCACTCCATAAGCTCTTTAAAACAAAGAGGTTATAAAAACCACAAAAAATGTGAATATTTTCAATGGCCAGTGCGCTCTTAGAGCCTATCCGAATAACCCACTCTATTACGGCCGGCTGCAAAGTCCGATGCCTGCGTTGTCGGGTCAAAACGTCCTCAACGTAGCTTTGGCTACGCCTGCGGCGATTTTGTCCCTGCCGCCTTGGCCTCGAACTTTTCGCTCGGCCTCATAACGAGACGGTTATTCGGAAAGGCTCTTAGTGCTCATGGTCAACTGGATGACCATCCTTGAAACTTGTTGCCGGGAGCGTGCACTGCTCACAGGATATGTATGTCTTTTCTAATTTGTCAAGAACGACAGGCTCAGTGGGGATTGGGGAGATCTTTTCCAGTTGATTTTCAGTGAGAATCGATGTTGCCTCTTCGCGTGCTTTATTAACGATGGCCTGGAGGCGTTGTTTCTGATCATCTGTCAGTCCAAGTTTATCCGCTTTGTTGAGCAGGACAGCCGGACTATCCATATAAATCGCCATTCCTCCAAATTTTGAGGCGCGTACGCCCAACTGTACAATACTCTCGTCGTACTTGGGGGTGGTGTCGTAATACCTGACCACCTGTCCCTTGGGCATTTTAGCAATTACGATGGCAACGGCCACAATCGAACATATCAGGACCACTAACAATACGCTGAGATACTTGTCTTTCTTAGGAGTCATTTTCTGTTCCTCATTGATCCAGTTCAATTTTGCTACTCCTGTATACGCACATTAGGTCGGAAAAGTTCGTGCTGTGCACAAGAAAGTCAGAAACGGAACCTGTAGAACAGTGACAGAGCACCCCCTAAAATGGCCCATTTTTGATCGACTGACCAATACAACCTGCTACAACCCAACAACCCGTTATCTGCCAATTCGACAAAAATATCCATCCCATAAAATATGTAATGACAGCAAGTTATGAAAACCTGAAAATTTGGTGCCGGTTTCAATAGCCGATTTCTGCTCGGGCAGCATACGCATTAACCGGATGAACCGTTTTTTCTCTTGAATCGTTATATCCCTGGTTGTATACTCAGTTCTGTATGTTGAAATCGAATTTCCTACCGTTTGTTGTATCACCTGGACGACCCGGTGGTCCAGGAGGCGATCACGCAGGTCAGCCAGGAAGACCGCCACGAAGCCGTCCTCGCCAGGGCGGAGAGATATCTCCCGAAGGTCCAGTACTTTGCTCGAAGGAGCGTCGAAGCCGCCGGGACTGCTGCTGCAGGCCAAGAGAAATAACTGACTCTCAGCTTGTTACTTCGCGAATGCCTATGGATCTCTTGACGCCGGACACGGGAGGGATTGCTCAACAAAGAGATGATTATCCCCTGGTTCGTCACGGCAGATTCGTTGACTGTGGGGCCATGCCGTGCACTGACCACTATCTCCGCTTTCTCGGTTTTTCGACCTTGTGTTTCATCATGATCTGGGTTTTGGTTCTTCTCCAAGGCTGCGGCTTGCCCGAGCCGAAGTGGGAAGGCGGGAATGACCTGGAGCTACCTGGCATGTGGATGAACGCCGGATCGAACAACCAACGGGAGGTCACCTTCGGTTGGCTGGAGGAGTTGGAGGATCCGGAAATGGAGCGACTGGTGGCTGAGGCGATCGATCGCAACCGGGATCTCCGAGTCGCTGCGGCTCGATTGCGAGTGGCGAAAGAGGGGACGATCCTCGGTAGAGCGGCGCGCCTGCCGTGGTTCACCGCCTCCGGATCTGGTTCCCATAAGTACTCCCAGCTCTCACTGGACGCGTCGTGGGAGATGGATCTTTGGGGTCGACTCACCAATCTGCATCAAGCGGCGATCGAGGACTACGAAGCGGAACTCGCAAACTACCGCGGCGCTCGGCTCTCGTTAGCGGCGAATACGGCGAAAGCCTGGTGCAATCTGATCGCAGCTCGCCAGCAGGTGGAACTGGCTCACCAGACCAGGGACAGCTTCCAGCGGAACTATCGTATCACCGAACGCAACTACAAGGCCGGCGACCCAACCTCGAGTTCGCTGGATGTGAATTTCGGCCGAAATCAGGTCGCCTCAGCGGAACGCTCCCTGATCTCTCGCGAGCTGGCGAGAGATGAAGCCAAGCGTTCCCTGGAATTGCTCCTGGGGCGTTACCCGGCGACTTCGATCGAGGGTCGTGAAGAATTGCCGACGCTCGGTCGCGCCGTACCGGCTGGACTGCCGTCGGAGTTGCTGATGCGAAGGCCTGACCTGGCGGCAGCGGCGGCAGATCTACGTGCTTCAGCCGAAAGAGCATCAGCGGCGCGCAAGGGACTCCTGCCGTCCATAAATCTGAGTGCGGGCGGATCGACCACAATCCCCAGCCTTGAGCTACTGGACTTGCTCAGAGACCCAACGGCGATCGCCTGGAGTGTAGCCGCGTCCATCACGGAACCGATCTACCGAGGAGGCGCTATAAAGGCCCAGGCGCGGCGAGCGCTGGCTCTGAACGACGCGGCAATCGCGACCTTCTCGGGCATTGCTCTGCGAGCGTTTCGCGAGGTGGAATCAGCGCTGGCGACGGGGCGCTCGTTGGCGACACAGGAGCGGTTCCTGGAGACGGAACTGCAACAGGCGAATCTCGCGGAAACCCAGGCATACCGAGGCTATTCCGAGGGCATCGTGGGCATACTCTCTGTCCTGGAGGCCCAGCAGCGGGCGTTCAATGCGCGCAGCTCGATGATATCGCTCCGCAATGGTCGCATTCAGAACCGCATTAACCTCCATTTGGTACTGGGGGGCGACTTCGAAACTCCGGCGCCCTCCCAGGTGGAAGAGCAAGCTGCGAAGTCCGTGAAGCGGAGATTTTCCATGAAGACAGATTCGCTAAGCGCGAATAACTTTGTATCTGATAGGCATTGACTATGCACTATGCGCGTCTCAGAAAAACGACACACGTGATACAACTCGACCAGCAAGAGAATACTGAATTTAGGAAGCGGCGGTCGCGTTTTTTGCCGATGTTCTTGCGAGCTTTGCTGCCACTCGGTGTGTTGGTGTCGGGGTGGGTTGGCTATTTGATTCTCTCCGTGGAGCCGGAGGAGGCGAAACGCCCAGAGGAGAAGCCGCGTATGATCGAGACGAGGGTCATAGAGCTGCACGTGCAGGATTTCCCCACGACCATCCAGACTCGCGGTGTGATCCGGGCTCACAACGAGGTAATTCTGACTCCGCAGGTGCCGGGGAAGATCATCCGAATCCTGCCCGGGTTCGAAGATGGGGCGTTTTTCGCCGAGGGAGATGTTCTGGTGGAGCTCGATCCACAGGACTTCGAGACCGCGGTGATCGTCGCAGAAGCGCAGCTCGCGCGAGCGATTTCAGCCCACGCGCAAGAAGAGACACGGGCCAAGCAAGCCAGACTCAACTGGGAAGACCTCGGATACGACGAAGAACCCTCCGAGCTTGTGCTGCGCCTGCCGCAACTTCGCGAGGCCAAGGCGAACGTGAAATCCGCGACAGCCCAGTTGGACCAGGCAAAGCGTAACCTCGAACGGACGAAGGTTCGCGCTCCATTCGATGGCCGCGTTCGGCAACGGACGGTCGGCCTGGGGCAGTCCGTCGGAACCGGTACCGCGCTGGGCACCGTCTTCGCCATCGACTTTGCTGAGGTCAGGCTGCCCATCTCCGCGCGAGATATGGCGTTTCTGACCCTCCCCGAAGGCCACGAAGATCCTCCCGTCAACGTGCAGCTGCGGGACGCCCTGAACCACGGCGAGACGGTATGGACGGCGAAGATCATTCGAACCGAGGGAGCACTCGACAAGAACTCCCTGGACCTCTTCGCCATTGCCAGAATCTTTGATGCGTTCGGACGGAAATCGGAGCGCCCCCCGTTGCGGATAGGCCAACCTGTCGTGGCGAGTATTCCGGGGCGCGTGCTGAAGGACGTCATCGTCATACCGCGCTTTGCCGTGCGGCATCTCGATCAGATCATTCTCGTCGATCCGAATGAACTGACGATCGAATCGCGCCGCATCGAGGCCATCTGGTCCGACGAGGAGCACATCGTCATACGAGACCCGACGATTGCCGACGGGGCTCTGCTGGCCACCACGCACCTCATCTATGCGCCGAACGGTTCAAAGGTCGAGATACTGCCGGATCCGAATGTGGCAACGAAAAGCATGGCCGGTTTCGAGTCCAAGGACAAGGCCGGCGGAAACGAACAGCTCCAGGAGGGTCAGTAGTCAGCATGATACGCTGGTTCGCAAACAACGGCATCGCCGCCAACTTTCTCATGGTGGGGATTCTACTGGCCGGTCTCTACACCGCGCTCTTCCGGGTCCCTCTCGAGGTGGTGCCCACTGTCCACTACAACCTTGTCAACGTCGATATACCCTACCGGGGAGCAACGGCCAAGGATGTGGAGCGGGCGATCCTTATCCCGATCGAGAACGCCCTCAGGGGCATCGACGGTATCAAGATGCTCCACACGGACGGTCACCGGGGACTGGCACGCATCTGGATCGAAGCCAAGGATGGATACGATCCACGCGTCCTCATGGAGGACGTCAAGAACCGCATCGATGGCATCACCACGTTTCCTCGCGAAACAGAGGAGCCGCGAATCCGTGTTCTGGATTCCTCACAATGGACCGAGGTCCTCAAGGTCGCCGTGACGGGCGAGCTGTCGGCCGACGAACTGCGAAAAGTTGCCCGACGCGTGCAAGAGGATCTTCTCGAGATCGACGGAATCAGTCGGGTGAATCTCGAGGGCAAGCGGAACTACGAGATCTCGATCGAAGCGGACATGGAGCGACTGGAGGCCTACAATCTGGGTTTTCGTGATCTCGTCGAGGCGATTCGCGGCTCGTCCATTGACTTGCCTGCGGGGGCCATCCGAAGCCCCAGCGGCACTCTCATCGTCCGCACGCGCGGTCAAGCCTACACCCGGGAGGAGTTCGAGAAGATCCCGATTCGGGCATCCGGCGGGGCCGAGGTCTTGATCGGCGATGTCGCGACGGTGAATGACGGCTTCGAAGAGGGTGACAAGGTCATCGAGTTCAACGGCGAACCGTCGCTCTTCCTCGAAGTGATGCGGGCCGGGAACGAAAGCGCGATCGACATTTCGGAAAAGGTCCAGGAATACGTCGGTACGGCATCATCGCGCTTTCCCGACGGCATTCATCTCTATGTGTGGGATGACGAATCCATCAGGATTCGCGGCCGGCTCAGCACGCTCACCTGGTCTTTGGTTCAGGGGGGCGTTCTCGTCTTCATAATACTCGGGCTCTTCCTGCGTCCTCGACTCGCCTTCTGGGTCATGGTGGGAATCCCGGTCAGCTTCGCCGGGGGCGTGCTCCTCATGCCATGGTTCGGCGTGACGGCGAACCTGACGAGCCTCTTCGGTTTCATACTCGTGCTCGGACTTGTAGTCGATGATGCCATCGTCACCGGCGAGAACGTTTACTCCAAGCTGAACACCGGGATGGATCCTCTCGAAGCTTCGATCCAAGGCACGAAAGAAGTGGCGGTCCCGGTGACATTTGGCGCTCTCACGACCGTGGTGGCCTTCTTGCCGTTGCTCTACTTCGAAGGATGGTGGGGTAACTTTGCCAAGCAGATTCCGCCAATCGTCGCACCGGTTCTGCTCTTCTCTCTCGTTGAATCCAAGCTTATCCTTCCATCGCATCTCAAGCATCTCCGGGTGGGCCGAACGCGCATCGGCGCCTTCGGTCGTTTTCAAAAGCGTTTCGCGGATGGGCTCGAGTGGGTTGTTGCACGGGTTTACAGGCCCAGTCTGGGGTTTGCCGTGCGACACCGCGCCGCGACGATCTCCGTGTTCATCGCGGCCGGCCTTCTGATAGCGGGCTACTGCCAAGGGGGACGGATGGGGTTCGTCTCGCTGCCGGAGGTGGATCGCCCCAAGATCTCGGCCTGGCTCGATCTTCCGGACGACGCGACGCTGGAGACCACCCATGCCCACATCGACCGGATCACTGCGGCGGTGGAGCAATTGAAGGAAGAGTTCATCGATGCGGGCACCGGAAAATCGCTCGTCCTCAACGTGATGAAGGTCAGCGGCGCCGCCTACACTTCGAGTCCGTTCGACAAGTCGCGAGGAATGGTAGCCGTCGAGCTGCTGCCACCAAGCTTGCGCAGCGAGCGAGGTCCGAGGAATAGCGAGATTGTCAAACGATGGAGCGAGATCGTCGGGCCCATCCCCGGAGCGACCTCGTTTACCATCCGGAGTGAGAGCCTGGGGGGAAATAAGCGGCGGGGAGACTACTTGGAAGAAGCGCTTGAGCTCGAACTCAGAGGACCCGCTTCCGAGAAGAAGAACGAGATCGCCGAGCGGATCGCCGACTTCTTGAACTCCTTCGAGGGTATCTCCTCGGCCTCGGCCAGGATCAACTACGGGCAAGACGAACTGGAGTTCACTCTGAAACCGCGGGCGGTAGAGCTCGGCCTGACGCAGCAATCCCTTGCCCACCAGCTTCGGCAGGCGTTCTATGGCGAGGAAGCACAGCGCCTCCTGCGAGATACCGAAGACATCCGGGTCATGGTGCGTCTGCCTCGAAAAGCCCGTGAATCCCTGCACACGCTGGATCTGCTGAGAATCCGGACGCCCGCAGGCGCGGATGTGCCGCTTTCCACGGTGGCTGACCTCGCCTTCGTCAAGGCTCCCACGTACATCGAGCGCAATGACCGCGCCGAAGTGATCCGGATCGGTGCGATGCCCGAAGACGAGACGGTGGATATCGTCGGGATCGCCCAAGAGGCGGCCCCGGTGATTCAGGAGATGGTCAACGAGCGGAGCGATCTCTCGTTCGTGTTCAGGGGCTACATCGCCGGATATGCCGAGTCGCGCCGTCGGACGATCATCGGCTCGGTCGCCGTGCTCTTTGCGCTGTTTGCACTTCTGGCGATTCCCTTCAAATCACTCATCCAACCCATTTACGTCCTCATCTCCGTGCCCTTCGGTATCATCGGAGCGCTGCTGGGCCACATCGTGATGGGCATCACGCCGTCCTATCTCTCTGTTTTTGGGATGATCGCTTTGGCCGGAGTCACGGTAAACGATGCGCTGGTCCTTGTCGACTACATCAACCGGCGATGCCGGGAAGGCGCCCCCCTGCACGAGGCCGTGATGGAAGCAGGCCCAAAGCGATTTCGACCCATCGTTCTCACCTCGGTGACCACTTTTGTGGGTTTGCTCCCATTGCTTCTGGATCGATCCCTCCAGGCTCAATTCCTTGTCCCCATGGCGGTTTCCTTGGGTGCCGGCATTCTCTTTTCGACCGTGATCACGCTCTATCTCATCCCCTGTGCCCTGCTTCTGTCAGAGGACTTAGGCAAGGGGTTTGCCCGGATCCGAAATTGGTACTTTCGACCGTTTGGTGCTTCAAAAGATGAGAAGGCCGTGGAGTAAGACTGCCCCCTATCCTCCCAGCTCTGAGGCCGAGCAACTCTTTGCGGGGGGCCTGGCCATCGTCCACCGGGTGTGGGGCGAGGAGAATGAGCGCTCGCCAACTTTCCTGCAGGGGCTCGCGTTCGCCTACCAGATGCAGGGTCGCTACGAGGAGGCAGAGCGGCTGTTCAACAGGAGGCTCGATATCAGCCGCCGTTTGCGCGGTGATCGAACTCTACGAAGCCTGGGGCAAGCCGGCCCGAACCAATCACAAACAGCCTGCACACGTCTGGAGTATTGGCTATTTTCATTTGTGTCGAATTCTCTAATATCACAGGCAGTCCCTAATAGAGAGTTCAGATGGGCTCCGTGCTTCAAGTGCTTTGGCAATAGCATTTATCAGGGCTTTTTCTGTTCTGGCCTGATCTGACCCCGAATTATGTACCAACCTTGATTAGAGAGTTATCCACGTTCTTTATCCTGCAATCCGGCATCGGCGTATGCGGCCTGGCACAACCTGCCTGTTCTTTGGTTTTTCTTCGAGTGCCTTATCTGTGCAGAAAGACTAATGTAAATTCTTGACGTTTCAAGTGTTCAGCAATATAATCGGCACAATTCAAAGTGCGTCTGTATTCTTGTATCATACGGGACCAAATGAAACGACTTTTCACTGCAAGTGTTTTTGTTAGCTATTGGAGCATTGCGCTCGTGGCCGCGGCTTCGTCGGTAGGCCATGGTCAAGGCGAGATGGCGGGCCGGGTCACTGAAACCAGCGCCATCCTTCAATCCCGGTTAACGCAGGGCACAACACTTATCGATGGCGATCTGCCAGGGAGTCCAGGCGTGGCGAGATTCGAACTGGCGACCAATCCAGAGTTCAAGAAATCACGCAAAACTCGCTGGATCAAGGCTTCGCCCGATTATGACTATATCGTCAAAGTGAAGGTAGCCGGCTTAAAACCATCCACTAAATACTACTATCGTCTGCTGTATGGACCTGAGCGGGGCGATACCGCGAAAGGCCGTACATGTTCGTTCAAAACCCTCGGTGGTAAAAACGCCATTCAAGAAACCAAGTTCGTGGTCGTGACGGGGATGAACTATTTCTTCTTCCATGAAGGTCCTTACAAACCCGAAGGCGCGTATCAGGGCGATGACAAACATCTCGGTTACCCTGCACTCGAAGCCATCCGAAAGCTGGAGCCCGATTTCTTCGTCGGTACCGGGGACAATGTCTATTTCGATCATCCCGCGAAGAAAAAAGGCTCGGACAAGTGGACGGGCGTCGCGTGGTCCGATCGCGCAAAGACCGTAACGGAGATGCGCCGTAAATATCACGAACAGTTCATTCAACCTCGCTTCGTCGACCTCTTCGCGGACGTCCCGACCTATTGGGAGGTGGACGACCACGACTATCGCTACAATGACTGTGACAACACGGGAGATAAAACGCCTACGCCGGAAATGGGCGCGCGCAACTTCCGCGAGCAATTGCCCGTTGTTGATCCCGCTGACCCAACCGCATTTACCTACGCTACCTTCCGGGTTAGCCGCGACCTGCAAATCTGGCTCGTGGAGGGCCGGCTTTACCGTAGTCCGAACAAAATGCCCGACGGGCCGGACAAGACCATCTGGGGTGAAACCCAAAAGCAATGGCTCAAGGATACCTTGCTCGCCAGCGATGCTACCTTCAAAATCCTCATTTCACCCACCCCGCTGGTCGGCCCGGACGGAAACACGAAGAGAGACAATCATACCAATCTCGGTGGTTTTCGCCATGAAGCGCAGGAGTTCTTTGACTGGTTGAAGCAAAACGGTTTTCTCGAAAAACACTTCTATGTTCTATGCGGGGACCGTCATTGGCAGTACCACGCCAGGCATCCCTCAGGCTTCGAAGAATTCTCCTGCGGTGCGTTAGTCGATGCCAATTCCCGTCTGGGAGTGAAGGCCGGTTCGCCAAAATCGACCGATCCCGAAGGAAAGATTCAGCAGTATTACTGCCAGTTGGAAGGCGAACCCTCCGCTGGTTTCTTGATGGTTACCGTTTCACCAAAAAAGCACGGCGCGGAAGCCCTATTTGCGTTTTATGATGAACAGGGCCATTTAGCTTACTCACATACAAAATATGGAAAATGACCTTTGATGTGGGTGTGACCGTGCTTGTCGCGCGGACATCGAACCACAGCACCCACCAGATACAGTGCTCGCGTTGACGAGCCAATCTGTATGATAAACTTAGCCGACAGTAATGCGGTTACTGCAACTCAGGAAAGTCACGCCGTGTTAAATTGAGAATGTCACCAAGTGTTGGGGCATAGGGCATGAGGCGTAAACGGTAGTGATAGGACTTGGCCGGTAAGGTGTATTCAGGGTGCGTTCTCGCACCCCAACTGTCATCGCCACCGACACCCATCTGCTTATAGTCAAGATTGACGGTTATAGTGTCGCGCTGAGGCAGTTCGTGAATGTGTTTGGCTTTTTCGAGGTCTCGCATCGTGAATGGCCAGGCACTGATGTCAATTGTGGGCATGCCGACGGCGATGAGGCCAACACCTTCGCGGTCGGTCAGGGCCATCCACCGGACGTCTGATTTATTACCGTTTTCCTGAGGCCGGACGTAGTGGTGAACGTGCTCGTTGACGTGGCCGGAATAAAGGCCAAAGGCGGCGCCGGTTTTTCTGTCCCAGTAGGTTTCATGTGGTCCGCGGCCGAGCCATGTTAACTTGTTGAATCGGCCTGGTACGGCCATCTGCATGCCAAACCGCGGCAGGTCGGGCAGGTTATCACCTACCGGAGTGAAGGTTGAATCGATAATAATAGCACCATTACCATAAACAGTATAGATAGTCTTATAGGTGGAATTTGTTCCAACGGGGATAGTTGCTTCAGTAGTGATGCGAACAATCTGGGGCTTGATCTGTTTGGCATTTACAGTATTAATGGTCCGATTGGGTCCGGCATTTCGCCAGAGGCCGAGGCGTTTGGGCATGTCGTTTCCTTTGTCATTGTCGATGGGCACGCGCCAAAAGTTGGGGACCAGAGCCGAGGCGATGAGCTGTTTTCCATTGAAGTTGAAAGATTCGAGTGCGCCGGAATCTTTTCCAAACATAAGTTCGAAATCATCGCCTGTTATAGTTATGTTTTGTTCGGTTTGTTTAAGCGTGAGTGTTGGTATTATGTTTGGGTCAACAACTGTTGCCGGTGGTACGTTAAAGGGAATCTGGAATTGATCCCAGGCGAGGACGTGTCCACGCTTGGCCCAGGATGTGTCGGCAGCGAGGGCAAAGACTATCTTAATCCAGTATTCAGCACCAGGTTGGAAGTCTGGCTTTTTGAAGTTGAGCTGCAGGTTTCGTTGAGCTCCCGCAGGGATGGATAGTTTCGGTAAAGTACCCCCTTCGATTACACGGCCGTCGGCGGCCAGTTCATATCTGATATCAGCAAAATCAAGGTTTAAGAAATCGTACTCGTTGTAGATGCGGAACTTACCGGACAAAATATCGACGGGCAGGACATGGATTCGCTGGTAAACCTTCTTGACCTCGTAGAGAGAGGGATTGGGTTTTCGGTCGGGCTGGACCAGGCCGTTGCAGCAGAAATTTCCGTCGTTTGGTTTATCACCGAAATCGCCACCGTAGGCCCAAAATTCCTTTCCGTCGAGGCTCTTTTTGCGTAGGCCCTGATCAGCCCAGTCCCAGATAAACCCGCCGATGAGGCGTTTGTGGGAACGGATGGCGTCCCAGTATTCCTTAAGGTTGCCGACGGAATTGCCCATCGCGTGGGCATACTCGCAGAGGACCATCGGTCTATTATCATTTGGGTTGGTGGCAAGTCGAATGATTTCCGGAATTCTCGCGTACATTCGGCTAATCATATCAACATAAGGGTAGTCAACCGGGTCCCCCGCTGCCCCTTCGTAGTGAATGGGGCGAGTCGGGTCATATTCTTTTATCCACGCCGACATCGCAGCATGGTTCGGCCCACAGCCCGTCTCGTTGCCAAGCGACCAACAAATGACAGATGGATGATTCTTATCACGCTCGACCATACGTATAGCCCGTTCCACAAAGGCACTATGCCAGCCGGCGACGTTTGAGAGGTAGCCTTTCAGGCCATGCGATTCAAGGTTGGCCTCGTCGATCAGATAAATCCCATACTGGTCACACAGGTCGTACCAGGTTGGGTCGTCAGGATAATGTGATGTGCGCACAGCGTTAATATTATGCTGCTTAAGCAGCTTGATATCCTGTATCATTCGGCTGGTAGGGATGGCTCGGCCGTGGTCCGGGTCGTGTTCATGACGGTTCACACCGAAAAGCTTAATCGATTGGCCATTGATTAATAATTGACCGTCTTTTATCTCTACCTTTCGAAAGCCCACCCGGCAGCTTTCGGCCTCAATAGTCTTGCCTTTGGCATCCTTGAGAGTCAAGACCAATGTGTACAGGTTCGGAAACTCAGCAGACCACTTCTTAGGGTTGCTGACCTTATGTTCTAAAAGCGCAAACTTCACATTGTCTCTTTGCGGATATTTCTCGTCGATGATGGAAGAGACAGTTCTGGATAGTGGTTGGGGTAATACAGGTTCTGTTTCTGAGTCATAAAGCTGAGCTTCAATAGTCCATCCCTCGAGACTTTGGTCGGTAAAATTGGTAATCTTCGGACGAATCATCAAAGTTGCATCAATGTAGCGGTCGTCGAGATCGGTTCGGACGAAAAAGTCACGGATATGCACTTGTGGCGTGGCGAATAGATAGACATTTCGATAGATGCCGCTGAGCCGCCACATGTCCTGGTCTTCAAGGTAACTGCCGTCGGACCAGCGATAGACTTCAACAGCAAGTATGTTTTCACCGGACTTGAGGTATTGAGTGATGTTGAATTCAGCCGGCGTCATGCTATCCTGGCTATAGCCGACCTTTTGACCGTTGACCCATAGATAGAAGGCGCTTTTGACGCCATCGAAGTGAAGGAAAATCTGGCGGTTTTTCCATTCCTCGGAGATTGTGAATCCTCTTCGGTAGGAACCGACGGGATTGTAATCATGAGGGATATAGGGCGGATTAGGCGGAAACGGATACTGGACATTAAGATAAATAGGAATTCCATAGCCGTGCATTTGCCAGTTGGAAGGCACGGGGATTTGACCCCAGGCGCTAATGTCATAACTGGATTCGTAAAAATTGAGTGGCCTATCTGCCGGCTTGCTGACCCAGTGGAACTTCCAATTTCCATTTAGCGATTTATAAAATCGCGAAGCCTTGCGGTCAGCTTTGATGGCCGTTTCGATATCGGAGTATGGGATAAGGGTACAGTGGCCGGGTTCTTTGTTAATGCCCACGACGTCGGGATTTTCCCAGTCGGGCTTCGTTAGGTCCGTCTCAGTTGTATGATTTTGAAGCTGATTGCATCCGATAAGGGACAGTAAGGATACAAAAATTAGCAGAGGCAATGCTATGTGCAAAAAAAAGGTTCGGTTCAACATCGATACACCCCTTTCATTATCGAAACAGGTCATTCTATTAAAATAGGGAGTTTATTTTAAGTTGAACGTTTTAGCAAGAGTTTTTAGAATGTTCCGGGTGTTGAAAAGGAGGGCATATGAGGCGGTGGTAAAAGCTTCAAACGGCAGCAGGTTTTTTTCGCTAACATTTTTGTTTCTACCTCTAATAAGAATCTTTGGGACTTTCCCTGCATTAGCTTCCTGACGGGCACTGCTGGGTGCACTGCCGGTGACAAGCCCAGCTATGGTCGCCACCACTGCTAATAAGAGTACCTTTTTGGATTTCAAAGCTGTCATTCTTAGCCATCTCCTGTTAACGCTGCACTACTTGACAATCTCACTTTGACTGGGATTTCCCATATAACATTGTATATCCTTGCTCAGCTATCCCGGCGTGCCGGGGCTGAGCCTCTCCGGAGTTGTATGTAACGCCGGTTAAACGCCCGGCGGTATCGTAGGTGTAGTTCTCGGCCTGGCTGATAACAGGCGCGGCAAGGAACAGGACAAACCACACAACGCATTTGGACAACCACAATTTTTTACTCATTTTACTCATTTTACTCATTTTATTCATCTTTATCATCAACTGCTTTTGTTTCTCACAAAACAACATACGGGGCAAGTTCTGGGACTACGGATTCAATTTCATCTCCTCCCGCATCTCTCCAGACTTTTTCGGCTTGCTCTTGTTCGTCCATGGCCGCGCGGAATTTTTTCTTGCGAGCAACATGTATCGCTTTCATTCCCGTCCCCGTCCTCCAGGCATCAAAGGCCTTGTCTGCTTTCTCTCGTGCTTTATCGACTATGTCTTTCAAATGCAATATAAGTGCTTCGCGCGCTTTCTTGAGCGCTTTTTTAGCTTCATAGACGGCGTCGGTAGCGTCACGGTAGGCCCGGACGGCGGCGAGTTTGTCGGCGAAGTAGTAGTAGTCGCGGATGACATCCTTCCAGGCGGCCTTTTTTCGTCTTTCCGCGAGGCGTAATCTAACTTTGGCGGCGAAAGCTTTCACCCTGGCACGAACGACACTCGTCCTCCCCGTCACATCTACAAACCTTAACGGATTGGCCAGGGCATATTGATAGGGGTTGACCTCCCTTGGGCCGATGGCCCTGTTCGGGTCACGGCTGATAAAACGCCCGGTATCGGCATCATAATAACGCGCCCGCACATAATACAGACCATTGCCCTCATCCATCACGCCGTACTGGCCCTGCCAGGTGAACGGATTGTCCAGCGCTCCTGTGGAAGCTGTGAGCTTGCCGTATGGCGTATAGGCATAACTGCCGATCACGGCGCCGCTGTCATCGGTCACCGCGAGGGTATTGCCCATCTCATCAAAGTGATAATAGCGGCGGCTGTTATCTGCTGCCTCGATACTGTAGAGCAGGCTGCCGCCCGGGGTATGGACGTAATATCGCAGGTCGTTCCCGCCCTCTCTGGCCACTGAGACCGATGGCAATCCGAAGGCGTAATTCCAGACATAACTGCGTGTCGTGCCGCTTTCGGTGCGAGAGACTCGGTGCCCCAGGGCATCGTAGGTGAAGGTGACGGTGTTGGCTGCCTCCGTGTAACTCGTCATTCGAGATGCCATGTCCCATGTGTATGTGCGCGTATTGTCGTTTGTAAGACGCCCCATACCGTCGTATGTGTATGTGCTTAGCTGTGAAGCGGCATCGTAGGTGAAGGTGACGGTGTCGGCTCCCTCCGTGCGGCTGGTCATTCGAGATGCCAGGTCCCAGGTGTACGTGCGCGTACTGTCGCTTGTAAGACGTCCCGCACTGTCGTATGTATATGTGCTTACCTGCGAGGCGGAAAGCGGGAGGTTTCGCGTGGCAGCGGTGATCTGCCCCTTGCCATCCCGTGTCAGCGCGATGTTTGATATGACACCTTCAGCAATCCCTGTCAGCCTGCTGTCATTGTCGTATGTATAGGTCGTTGTCACGCCATTGGGACGAGCGATGCTTGTGAGACGCCCCGCATCGTCATAAGCAAATGTGGTGGTGCCGCCCAGCCAGTCCACCACCTGTGTGAGCCGATTGCGGCTGTCATAAGTGTAGGTTATGGTCTTGCCGGGAGCTATTGTGATGGTTGCAATCCGTCCTCCGGCATCTCGTGTTATAATTAATCCGCTGCTGCCGGTTATTCTTCCATTGGCGTCATAGCCAAGGGTAATCCCTTCTGCGCCGGTAAGGCTGTTCATGGCATCGAATGTATAATTAAAATCAGTGCCGTCGGAATAGAGCCTGCGGGTGATGTTACCAACGCCATCGTAACTTAAGTCCAGGGTACTTGCCGGGAGATTAACCAGCGAGACCCGGTTGCGGTTGTCATATTGATAGGTAGTTACATTCCCGAGAGGGTCGGCGGTCGAGGTCAGCCTTCCCTGAGAATCATAGGCACGCTGCCAGTTGTTGCCTTCAGGGTCGGTAACACTGGTGATCCGACCGAGATCGTCTCTTGCATAGGAAGCGGCGGCGCCATCAGGCAGGGTGATACCGGAGGTCAGGCCGCGGGCATCATAAGTGCGTGTGGTGATCTGGCCGAGGGGATTTTGAACAGCCGTTATCCGGCCCATAGTGTCATAGGTCACGCTGGTCACGCTTGACAGCGGGCGGGTGGTACTGGTGATCCGGCCCACCGTGTCCGAAGTAAACTTGGTGGTGTTGCCTAAGGGATCGGTGGTGGAAGCAAGGATGGCTTCAGCGTCATAAGTTGTTGACCACACTTGACCGAAGGCATCGGTAGTAGAGATCAAACGACCCAGTATATTGTATCCTATGGTGGTGACATTGCCGTTTTCGTCCGTGATGGTCTTTATCTTGCCCAGTTGATTGTAGGTGATGCTGGCGGTATTGCCGAGCGGGTCGGTGACGTTGAGCAGCCGGTCGTTGCCGTCATAGTCAAAGGTAGTGGTGTGGCCCAGGGGGTCGGTGGTGCTGGTCAGGTTGCCGTTGGCATTGTAGGTCAGCGTGGTGATGTTGCCGTTTCCGTCGGTGCTGGTCAGAAGCTGGTCGTGGTCGTTGTAGGTGAAACTCCGGGTAGTCCCATCGGCAACGGTTATGAGATTGGGGCGCTTCAAACCATCGTAGCCGAAGGTGGTTTTATTGCCGGCCGGGTCGGTGCGTGACGCCAATGTGCCGTCGGTATTATAGGTGTTGGTAGTGACTCCACCGGCCGGGTTAGTGGCGGTAAGCATCTGGCCGTTACCGTTGTATGTGAATCTCCATACATTGCCAGCCCGGCCAGTGCGGGAGACCATATTCCCTGAACTATCGTACACAAAACTTTCCGTTGTGCCGTCCGGATATGTAATGCCGGTAAGGTCATAAAACACTATTCCACTGCTGTGGGTTCGCGCTGTATAGTCGTATGTGGTCGTGGTGCCATCGGCGTTGGTCACCGCGGCTAAATTGCCGCTGGGCGCGTCGTAGTCGAGGGTGGTGGTGTCGCCCAGCCGGTCAGTAAGGGAGTTGCGCCGGCCGATCGCGTCCGAGCCCATGGTGAAGCTGAGTCCCGCCTGATCCGTGCGTTTGCTGAACTCACCGGTGGCGGTATGTGTATGAACCCGTGTATTGCCCAGGGGGTCGGTGAGGGTGGTGCCCAGCGGTGCATAGGCAAAAGTGAAAGTATTGCCGTTGGCGTCGGTCTGGGTCGCCACCCTTTCATTGCCATCATAGGTCTGGGAATAGGGGGTATTGCCCGCGGGCTGGATTGCGGCCGTCATTAATCCGCCGGCGGCGTAGGTGTATGTGGTGACATTGCCCATTGAGTCGGTATAACCGGTAAGATCGTTTCCTGTATGATTAAAGGTTATGGTTCGGGTGCCGTCATCAACACTGCTCAGTTGGTCACCTGTGTAGGTAAAATTAAGTGTCCGGCCCAGACCATCGGAGACCGATCTCAGGGTGTCTTCACTGTAGGTCAGGGTATGGACATTGCCATTTCCGTCTTCGATTTTGGTGAGCTTTCTTATTGTATCAGAGGGAGTTGCATTGATAGCAGAGGAGGTCATCTTGATGCTGTCAATCTCGATATGTACCGGGCCGTTCGCGCTGCCCTGTGCCCCGACCAACACAATAACGGTTGTCACCCTGGTCAAATCGGCACTTTCTCCGAGACTGGTCAGGTCGGAAAAAGGGTACCGAAAGGTGACTGGTGAATCGGTCACCGGGATATCCAGTGTCAATTCGGATGTTTTCTCAACACCTGTGTAAACAATCAAAGCAACCTTCAACGGCAGGTCGTTTCTTGCGACCTCGATCTCTATACCGTCAACGGTGCCGTCCTGAGTGAGATCCACGCCACCGCCGAGTCCGGTGCTTGCCACTACCCGAACCGCATCGCCGTCAACGCCATCCCAGATCAGCAGTACCCTGCCCGTACTGGTAGCGTCCTGACTGAATATTGCCCGTCCCTGTTCGACCGTGAAATAGGCACCATCGGCCGGATTTTGAACTCCGTCCAGTACCAGCAGCGCATCAAACTCTCCGCCCAGCATGGAGCCTTCCACTGTCGTTCCCGTTCTAACTGGAAAGGTGCCATCCTGGTTCAGAGCCTCAATACGTGGCATGGGATTCAGAAAATTGTCGATGATGAGAGGGTCTGTGCCGCTATTTGGCAAGTCCCGGGCAAAGGTGTACATCCTGCCTGTGTAAGGATCGCCCAGTATAAAATCTGTTCCTGACTGCACGAGCTGGTAGGCGATATCGGTCTTGCCGGTCAGGTTCCAGGAAACGCCATTTTGCTCGAACTGGATGAGACGTCCCCGGTTGGTAATTACCTCAACAGCAGATCCGTTTTGGGTAAGGGTCATGTCGAAGTTGCCCAGCCAGTTGTCGCCCAGGCTGCTTGTAATGTTGCCGTCACTTTTTATAAATGAATCGTAATTACGGCTGAAAAACAATGGCATGGGTCCTCTTAGATTCAGGTCCGCCGGATAGCTGGAAAACAGCCCACCGGTAAAGGTGTTTACAGGGTCACCATCATCTCCAGAGGAAATTAGGTTGGCATTGGCTCTATTAACTGTGGAGGGGAGTTCTGTGACCTCAAAAGAGAAGATGCTATAATTGTTGCCGGGGTCCGGGTCCCAAAGCCCTCCCTCAACTTCCGCACGGTTAGTATAGTCCCCGGCCTGAGTAGCTGTTGTGACTACAGTGACAGTTTCAGTCGAGTAGGCGTCAACAGTCCCCAGGTTACTACGCACTCGCTTTGTATTCGTATTGTAAGTAACGTTAGCCCCATTAGAGGCCTCGGCTGATTGAAATTCCAGGCCTGAAGGAAGATAATCCACAACAATAGTGTCTGGCGAGTCATAAGGACCACCGCCCGTTGTACTGGTATTCTTGATGGTAAGGGTAAAGGTAATGGTGTCGCCAACCTGGTAATTTGATTTGTCCGCTGTTTTTATTATCTTCAGATCAGTAGCCCAGACGGGTGATGTCCCGAAGAGAAACAGGAATGCCAATCCTATGCTGAATAGCAAAAATGCGGGAAAATTTCCTCTATTATTTAGCCTACTCTTCATCGTTTTCCTCCTGTTTATTTTATGTAAAGCACAGCAATAAATTTGATAACTTTCGCTACCAACCAACAGCGATTTTACCATTTTTTCTTTCTCATCGCTATAAAAATTCGGACAATGAGATCCTTTTTTTTATAAAAAAAATAGCAAAGTGTTTGATTAGAAATGCCTTGTTTGTTACCCTACTCTGAGTACTCATTGGAGTGATACTGCTGTTATAATAAATCATTCTAAATAGCATTTCATAAAAACCGCGCCATCATTATGCCACTTTTCTTCTCCGCCTCGCTGCTACTGCTCTATTTCGCTTTGCGAGATAGCGACGAACTCATGCATCAGTTCATTCATATTCCGGCATTTGTGGTTACGTGTCACGTTGGCATGCAGCTCTCGCCAAACACAACGCTCAATCTTATTATCATCGGGACAGTACGGCGGAAGAAAGTGTAGAACAATCTTGCCATTGAATTTCTCAACGGCCTTTTGGGTGATCTTGCTCGTATGAATCACATAGTTATCCAAGATAATATGTATTACCTTCACGTCTGCATATAACCGGTTGAGCTTCTTGTACTTGTAGTAGATGTTAACTAAGGGCCGCACGTAGTTGGGTCCTTTCAGTTGGTATCGCAGTCCGGCGTTGACATCGCCGATCCAAATGCTGTTCTGGTGTTTGTTACTGTTCCATTTCCATCTAACCTCTCGCGGGCGGCAAAAAGCCCTATTTGAAAAACATAAAACTCACCCGGCTGTGCTTGACCGCGGAAGGAGCTGCCTGGCCCCGATTCTATCCAGCGACGGGGCAGCGCACCCTGCAAGCCCATTTACTTCTGTCAATCTTCAAATGGTTTGTTTGCAGTTTCATCACCAATGAAACCATAGTACCTTGCTCGCCAGTAAGCATCGATAAAAGATGCGCCGCCTAATTCGCGTCGTGTGTTTTTATCGAACTGCAACCAGAGGTTGCCGTCTTGCCAAGTTTCGCCTCCATCTTTTGAAATGTACAACCCTCCCGGTGTACCAGCAAAAAGCCAATCTGAATATCTTGAAACGAAAAGCGACTTCACAAGTGGAATATTGAAACCTTCTTCTGATTCTTTCCAGCCCGTTTCACCTTTTATTACGACACCACGGTCAGCAACTCCGTAAAACTTTCCACTTTCTTTCGCATCGACGATGAGATGATTCAATTCTGATCGCACGCCTAACTGCATCAATCCGGGCAAACCTTTATCTGAAAGTACTTGCCAAATTTCTGCCATACTGTTTGACCATGTTTTCCCGGCGTCTTGACTCTCCTGTAGAATCGAAAGGGGACCAAGCGCTCCATACCTTGCTTTGAATCCGACCCATATTCGCTCGGGATTTTTGGGGTCAGCTATGAGCCAGGGATATGTCTCAGCATACTCGCCAAGTCCAAAGTCGCTTCCTCTTGTCCACTCTTGCTCGTTCAATCGACGCGTGAAAATTCTCCTTTCGGAAACGGCATAAAGTCTCCCTGGAGAGCCGTGAGCAACAACGAATTTTGGGGAGCGAAGCGTTGGTAGTTCTGCCGTCAACTTTTCCCAGGACTGTCCGAGATATTCATCGCCATAATTACGCGAGCGATAAACATGCCGGTCCGTAATTGCATAAATAATACTGAAGTCTTCAGGTGTAATTTGGAGGTCAATTGGCTTTTCGTTTTGAAGTGGCACGGGCATTTTCCGCCAGGAGTTTCCGCCTGAGGTTGTTAAATAAAAGCCATCATCACATACCGTCATCAAGATTCGCGATTTTTCACCGACAATGACTCGTCGTACCGGCGAACGGAGGTTGTGATCGATTGCTCGCCAATTCTGCCAACTGCTCGCACCATCTCGCGATTGATACAGTCCACCTTCGGCGCCCACCGCAAAAATCACCATCGCATCTTCAGGCGAAACAGCGACATCAACCACAATTCGACTCGTCCAGCCATCCGGACGAAGCACATTGGCTTTCCAGATGTATTCGTTATCCCAGGCCGCGAGGTAGGTTGGATAGGGAGGTTTCAGATCTGGATTTAAACTGTTCATTCGAGGTTTAATTGTCATGTCGGTTGGAAAAGTCTGCAAGGTGTAAAGTGCTTCTCTCAAAGCCTTCTCCTTTTCAGGTGCATCTGGAGCAACTGCATAGTAGATGTAAGTGAAAAGACTTTGTGCATCGTCCTTGTGATTTCTCCACAAACCATCTGCAACCTTGCGGAACGCTTTGAGCAATTCGACATCGTGCTCAATTCGGAAAAGAAGGTCGAGATGACAAAAAACGTGTTCGGCATCGTCAAAGCCTTTGCCCGTTTTGAAATGTGTCAGGTTGCGAACGCCGTACTGGTCAACTAATTGGTCATAGACTTTTTTAAACTTCTCCTTCCTCGTAGCGTAGTGGGCGACTTTGGCGCCGGCAATCGCCATCATCACTCGTGTGTTCAGCGTTCTTCCATCCGTGAGACCAAGAATCGGCACCGCTGGGAGAGAACTATCATATTTGGCGATTTTCAGGTCGTTATCCACCCAGTAACCGACGAGCGCATCGATCGCTTCTCTCGCCCGATCTTTTTGCTCACCTTCTGCCGCTAATGTGTAATACTGCCCAAGACCGTGAATGGAATCGCTGTAGTTGTGATGGCTCGGATCGCCGACCCACCGAAATGGTTTCCCGCCCACTTGACCTTGTCGCCAGTAGGGAAGTTTGGTCGAACCACGGCGTTCTGCATAACTCTCCCCGCGACCAATGAAGTATCCACGGGCTTGCAAACCTCTTACCCCGGTTACGAGTTGACAGCGGTAAACTGCTTCAAAAACTTCGTCTGCACGTTTTCTCGCAAGTTCTATCTGTTTCAATTCGGCATTCGATTTTTTAAGGTAAGCATATCGGTAAGACAGACCAGCCAAATAATTTGCTGTCCAGCACACCGAATGTTGCACATCCGCCATTGGATTGCGCGT
>JADFJC010000050.1 GCA_022566315.1 Planctomycetota bacterium | reverse complement strand
TGGTGGTTCAACTTCATAGAAGGATTCTACAAAAAAGCCGATAGTAAAAGAACAGTAGTTAAGTGTCCTTCCAAACAGCTAAGGAATCCAAAGCTGAAAAACAATATCCTCTGCGGTAATTACGGTGTGAACCGGTCTGTATGCAAAAGTTCTGTTGACATTCAAGGCCACAGGGAAGAATTTACTGGAACGCCTTTGTCCAGCAGTGATATACCACACCCCGGCCAGACTCTGCTGATTGTTGACAGCGGCTACAGTATGACAAGCTGGTGGCATGTTACGGATGTTCCCCCTGTCTCTCTTGGAAGTACTATAGAAAATACTGCTTATGTGCCCGGCCTTGAAATTAACAAAAACAAAAACTTATGGCCTGGCCAGAAATGGGATGCTATAAATGGCCGCCATCCAAACAAAACCGTTAATGTCGGATTTGCAGATGGACACGTCAGTCGCACAAAAGCCGATGAGTTATTTGTTGAGAAAACTGATGCCGGCTACAAAAATCGGATTCCTCTGTGGTTGCCAAAATGAAACAATCTAAAAAGAGGCGTCTTCAATAACAGCCATCATTTCACTCTCATCCAAATATTCAATGACCATTACTGTTTCCAACACAAACTCAGCATCATCAGCAAATCTCTTATACCACTCGACTCTTTGAGGCAAGCTCGTCTTTGCATCTGCAAAAACCCGCCATTTCTTGAATTTGGGAGAACCAGCGTACCTTTTTTGGGTCCATTTCAGGTCGTATATCTCAACTTCCTCAGCTACTTCCAGGATTTCGTCATCTGCACGATTCCATTCAGCGTCCGGGGGAATTTCGGATATATCATAAAATGGCATTAAACCCAAAGAACCGCTCATTTTCCTCTCAACACTGGCGATGCTATCATCTGTTAATGGAGTTGTCTCGGTTACAGAAGTATCCATGTGCCTTATCTTTTTTGTTCCATTAGGAATATCCCACAGAACGAACTCTTTTCCAGTTTTGGTCATATAGATATTTAATGTCCGTGATACCCATCTCTCTTGGGTAGGTTCTATTTTATCAGGGACAAAACTTGAGATATAGACATTTTTGACTTTCTCAATGGCCTTGTAGATTTGCTTTATAGTAACTGCTTTGGTAGTTGGTGTATTGAACAGTAGCGCAAAGCCTATTAATATAACAGCCGCGACTGCAATGCCGGCTTTGAGCAAAGGTTTCAGATTCGTTGCTGATACTTTTCGTTTCAAGGCGGTGGTAAAATCGATAGTTGGCACCGGCTTTTCAACATCCACTTTATTTTCACGACTTGCTATTTCTACACTTATCGGGAAACCGGCGTAAAGGTCATCAGATTCACTGACCGCTTGAACTTTGGCAGATTCATCTATGTGGTATATTGTAACGACTTCAGATTCAGCCCTGTCAGCAATATTGTAGATGGTACGATGAAGCTCTTGCATCTTAGCCAAACATGTTGGGCAGGAACACAGATGTAAGGTAAGGGATTCACGAAATTTGGCATACTGGTCAGCCGCTGGATCAATTCCGTAGGGCAGACAGTAGTCGAAAATGTCGGTTGCCGAGACCTCCTCACAAGGAAATTCCTTTTGAGCCTTTTCGGAATGGAGCAGGTCCGTACGAACGCTTTCACGATATTGATATAAAGCATTCCGGCAGTTGGGACACGTGCAGAAGTGCTTCAAGACCGCTGCACTGGTTTCGCGAAAAGTCATTAAGGCAACGCATAATGTAGCAGCCCGAGCCTGTGAGCAGCTAACACTATCGTCACTGGGTTTCTCAGCCAAGAACTGGCTTAAGCGGCATAACTGTTTATGATTAAGATTTAGCTCTCGGATCGCCTCTAAATCTTCAGAACACTGCTTACAATTGTCCAAATGTGCGGTTATCGGCGTTGGTATCCTAATCTCTAAAGCTGGGTCCAACAAGCCAGGGAGAAAAGGTCTGACGGTCTCGCAAGTTACACGCTCACCAATGTACGCGAAATGAAGTTTCAGCATAGTGGTAATGGCGGAACTGACTTGCCCTTGCTCTGGTTTGACACCATCGGTTTGCGATAACACAACTTTAAGCTGGTCTATCTGCTCCTGGCACTGTTGACACTGCTCTATATGGTCACTGATAGACTCTGGAATGAGTCCACGGCTTTCATCACTGAGAAAGTCATAATAATACAGCTTAGCCTCTTCACATAATGAATTACGGTTTCGAGCAATCATTGTCGTTACCTCATTTTGGTTTCAAGAAGCAGCGGATTTTTTTCAGCCCTATAGAAAGATACCTACTAACGGATGTACTCTTTACACTCATTTTCTCTGCGACCTCTTTGATGCTGTGGTCAGTCCTGTACCGTAAAGCCATCGCCTGATATTGGCTGTTTGTTAACCGCCCCTTAATAAGTCCGAACATCTTATTAGTCTCTTCTACATCAATAAAGGCGTTTTCTGGAGTTTTATTGTTGATAGGATGCTCAAGATATTCAGAATATTTATGCACATGGTTCCAGTATCTCTCTACTCGACGAGTGGCGTCAATAATGTCATTGGTTATCGCTCTATAGAGATAGCCTTTGATATTCTTGACATCTTGGGGTATAGGTTTACGAACAAGAGAAAGAAAGAAATCCTGGAATATATCATTTATGCGAGCTTTATTCTTAACCTGGGAAAAGATAACCATATGAATAAAATCGCCATATTCAGCAAAAATCTCGGCTGCAAGACCTACATTATTTCGGCACTTACTTGTGTCTGGCAACGCCATCTCGGTTCTGCTCCTCCAAAAAGGTCTTCAAAACTACAAAAAAGGAAAATTACAACAAATTAGCAATCAACATTTGGCAGCTTTATTTCGCCATGTAATTGTACAAAAGGTGTCTAATGATTGCAACTAATCCCCCAGAAGTTGCGCCTGCACCATCAGCCCCGGTCACACACGGTTGGAAATAAATTTTTTCGAGTGCAAAATCACCCTGATAGTAGGTTCAGTGAAGTAAACAAAAAAATTAGGAAAAAGGAATTGATTCGTCGGCTTAATGTTCGATAATAGCACCTAATGGATTGGATTTGGGGCCTCGTTTTGTAGGGTTCCGAGGCCAAATGGAGCAAAGGGTATTATAAAAAAAGAGAGCATCCCATGCAGGGCATAATCACAGTTGAGGATTCCCGAACTGCCCGTGCAGTTGCACAACGCTTTTTAAGGGGATTTGGTATTGCCGGATTAGCCGCGATAGCATCCCTTGGTTTAGCCAGTAGAGTTAATGCAACATCTTTTGATTTAGATGGTGCTTCTGCAGGGGACTATATTGACAGAGAGTGGTATCATCTTTTAGATGATGGGCAATATCAGTACCTCGATAGAGGACAGTATAATTTGCTCGGAGGCTTGAGTTATCAGTTGGGACACCCTGCTTATCCGAAGTTGTTTGAAAGAGATTCGGATCAAGCGGTTGGATTTACAAATAGACAACATACAGCCTGGTTTAGTTTCAGTGGTGAGCAATTTCCAATTAGTGAGTATGCCGTCTGGAGCCGCCACTTTAACGCGGGAGATTATATCGACAGAAGGCGGTATTATTTCTTAGACAAGGGACAATATCGTTATCTTGATAGAGGGCAATACAATTTGTTGGGAGGGTTGGGCTATACGTTTGGACGTCCTTATAATCAGAGACGATACGGTTGGGGGTTTTATCAGTTTGGAGATTTAGGGGTATATCCTATTCCAGAACCTTCCACAATTGGATTTCTGGGACTTGGAGCTTTAGGAGTATTAGGTTCTAAGAGATATAGGAAAGCAAGGTAAGGAATACCCCCTACCACAACACCACATCCTCGAACTCAACGCGCCAGAGCGAGCGTGAGACACTTTGCTGTGGACGCGGCGAGGGTGGTTGCGTTTCTCAACTACAACAGAGAATAATGCCCCAAAAAGCCAAGTAGAACGCCAAGTTTTGATATTGAATCCATAAGCATTGTAAAAGCAAGGGATTATGGCGTAGGGAATCCGACTATCCCTCAGATACAGCATGATTCTGTAAGCGAGTTGTGTCAGCACCTTAACTTGCGAATTTAAGGAATGCCCCCCACAACACTATATCCTCGACCTCAACGTGCCAGAGCGAGCGAGAATGTCTTTCTCGTGCACGTGGCGCGGGTAGTTAAAAGAATTGACAATAAATTTAATTGAAAAACCGATTCACAAAAATTGGACATTTAGTGTGAGCAGATATCGTTAGATACTACACACGATTTGGCTTAAACTTGATGGGCGCACAGGATTCTATATTGTTTCTCTCAAATCCTTATTCTTCTGAATCTGCACCTATGGTCAAGACATTTATTCTTAAAGAAATAGGCACACCAAAACAATACTTTAGCGATGCTGACTATTTATCATATATTGAGAAAAACGAAAAGGCGATTATGTCTTTGTATTGACCCTTCTTTTGCGTCGGGCATCCGCGGTGGTAATCTACTGATTATCTTTTATTCTTCTTTGCAGTGATTCAATCTCGCGCTGCCGTTCCTCGAATGGCAACTCCCCAAGTTCCTCTACTTTTTCGAAGAATTTTGGAAGGCTGCCACCAAGGCTATCCAATATACTCTGGAATACTGGCACCAACGAATAGTAAGTATCTATCGTAACCAAATAGGCGTTATTAAGTTCAAATTCTTCGCCATCCGTTCTTGAAAGATCTACTTCGGCCCCATCGACGCCATACAGATCTGTCTTGAGGTCTTCAAATACGGACTTCTTTTTTTGCGCCAAAGACTCTAAATTCAACTCGCTCCGGTAGATATCCATCAGTTCGCTACGAGCCTTGAGAATTCTTGCTACCATCATGTCTTTTTCATCCCACATTCTTGAAGCCTGAATAATATCGTCATCCCTGCCAGTTGCTTTCAACCATCGCAAGACTCCGGCCCGTTCAACTGTAACTGCAAATCCTTCGTTAAAGCGTGAATCTCCAGATACATAAAACTTTTGATGTGCCAATTCGTGAATTATCAGCCCAGCAAGACGAATTGGGTTCAATCGCAAATGAGAACTCAGCACGGGATCATTATACCAACCCAAAGTAGAGTAAGCATTGATTGGTCCAATGAAGACATCAAAATCTTTTTCCTCCATCTTCCCTGCAAACTTAAGCGCTCCTTTCTTTGAAAAATATCCTCGGTAAACAACAGAACCTGCTATGGGGAAACGCCATCGTTTTGGCTCCACAGAGAATTTTGGAGCAACATAAACATTCCAGCCAACGTACTCGCCATTAATATCTGAATACACTGTATAGCTCTTGTTTTTTGGCAATCCTAACTCTTCACCTGCGTAAGCTCGTACCTCCAATACCAGCTTCAACTTATTCTGGCTCTCCGCATCCAAATTATTTGTTTTAAGTATATTCTCGATAGGTGTTCTAGAACGCATTATGCGAAAGTGTCCGACAACTGCCTGTGAATAATATGAAACACAGCTGCATCCCGAGACAGATAGCAATACTAGAACTACTACCATAATCAGTGCTATTCGTTTTGTCCTCTTCTTAAGCTTCATAATCATACTCTGTATGTGTAGTCCTTACTTATTGTCTCAAAGTGTCTTAGCTCAGGTCATTATTTTCATCATCTCTATTTGGCTTCAAATCCTCCATTTCTGGCCCTATAATACTACCAATAGTTCCTGCTATACTTAACAAAGCCTCACTGCTGGTCATATAGCCCATTAACACCGTTCTGCATATCCTCGAAGCTGATATCCGCATACATATTTGCTGTTGTTGCCGGTGATGCGTGGCCAAGCTGCTTTTGCACCTGTCGCAGGTTACCCGTTTTCTTCAATAGATGCACAGCTATTGTATGCCGTGCCGAGTGGATTGACAACTCTTTCGGCAGACCGGCCAACTTTATGGACCGCTTCCATATCCGCTGCAGGCCCTGAGCGGTCAAAGGGCCTCTGCTGCCAACGAATAGCGGACCTCTCTTGAGTTCCATTGAGGCGATATAATCCTTTAAGTGCTGGATAATGTCTTTGCCGATGGCCAGAGTGTCTTTGGTTTTCTTCTTACGCTTCAGACGGGTCACCGATATGTAGCCTCGTTTCAAATCCACATCCTTGAACTGCAGGGCTGCAATTTCACTAACCCTGAGCCCGGTTGACAACGCCAAGTCAACTAACATCCAGGCGTGAACACCATTGATACGGCCAGCCTTCAGATCCGTGATTGCCCTGGCCTCTGTTACCGTCCGCAACTGTTTTACTTCCTTCATATCCATATACTTGTTTCTGTCAATGACCATTTCTCAGCCTTTCTGATTTTGTACATGTTATATAAGCCACTGTATTTGAATATTCTCTTTCTTGTCGCCGGGACAGGTCGCCCAATTTGGTCGGCTATTTGCTGTGCCGTTCTACTTGGATATAGTTTCTTTAACAGGTTCAGCTCTCTCTTTGACCAGACAGGCTTCGATTTTCTAAGTCCCAATTTACTTGCTCTGCTTGCTACTGCCGAGACACTCCGTCCAAGTTGGTTCGCTATACCCGGTATGCTATTATCTGGGTATAGTTTCCTAAGCAGGGCTTTCTCTTGTTTTGACCAAACGCAAACGGGAGCTGTTCCCACTTTCTTAATGCCGAGGCGATTTGCTTTATGTCTCACCCACTCCGAAGGCCGACCAAGTTTATCGGCTATGCTTTGCGTGTTCTCACTTGGGTAAAGTTTCTTGAGCAGTTTGATTTCATTGGCTGACCAGAGACGCCATTCTCTTGTTTTAATCCCCATGCTGTACGCTTTTTGTCTTACTGCTGTCAAGGGTCGTCCAGTTTGCTCAGCTATTTCCCTTGCTCTTCCACGCGGGAAAAGTCTCTTGAGCAACTTAACCTCATCTTCTGACCATGCAACCCAACTATTTTTCTTGATTTCGGCCTTTTCCATGGCCGTAATTCTATGAGATTTTGGGCAAAATGGCAATACTCAGCTTGTGTGCGGTGATTTTGAGTAGAAAACACCGCGTACCCAGAGCACACAGAATCTCACAGAGTGTATAGAACGGGTTTGTTGGGAATTTTCGTGAGTGAGAGGTTCCTTTTGGTTAAGCTGTTGTATTTACAAAAATCGAAAGGGACTGGAAGATGGGAGCAAAATCAAAATTGAGCGTACCAGAACGCCGTAAAGTTGTGCTATTGCTATTACGCCGTGAAGAGCCTGCAATCGTGCTGACTCGGCGGTATGGGATTTCAGAAAACACATTATATCGCTGGCGTGATGACTTTATGGCAGCCGGCGAAGCGGCCTTAGCGAACGGAAAAGGCAAAGCTGATCCTCGTGGCCGGCAGGTCACCGAGCTAAAGAAGCAATTAGGCGAGCGGGACAAAGTAATCGGTGAACTAACAATTGCCAATCGTATTCTAAAAAAAACAGCGGGCGAATTGTACTAACCGAACAGTTTCGAGAGGAACTCAAGCAGATGGTCAATCAGGATTCTATAGTGCGAATCACAAGTGTATTGGATGTTTTGAGCATCCCTCATTCGAGCTGGTATCGCGAATCAGTACCGGCATCAGAGCGCAAACGCCCAGGTCCTGCTGCCAAACCGCTCCCGGAGCAAATTGTTCGAGTGGTGATTCACGCTGCTGAGTTGTATCCATGGTATGGCTACAAGAAGATCGCTGTTATCTGTCGTCGTGCCGGTTACAAGGTCAAGAATCGCCATGCTTACCGGGTAATGGATTAGTATGGGCTTTTACATAGACGCCGCTGCTCTTTAGCCGGGATATACCAGGCAGCTAAGCTATATGAACTACTGCCTAAGGGGCCTAACGAGCTTTGGCAGATGGATGTAACCTATGTTCATATACCAGGTTATGGCTGGTGGTATGCGATAACAGTGATAGACTGCTACTCACGGTACTTATTGGCCTGCCATTTGACGAACAGTTATTGTGCGTTAGAAGCTATCGGCGTATTGGATATGGCCCGCTCTGAGGCTGAAAGGCTTTGTGGGCCGTTAGAGAAGATACCTTTTCTGGTTACCGATAATGGTCCGAGTTTTATTGCAAAAAGGTTCTATGAGCATATCAAGGATTTGTATTCACATGTGCGCATTCAATATCGTACGCCGACCCAGCTTGGTTTGCTGGAGCGATTTCACCGAACGCTGAAGGAAGAAGAGGTTTACTGGCGCCTCTACGATAATCCGGCTCACGCCAGAGTGTGCCTGGAAGAATTTCGCCTGCGTTATAACACGATTCGACCACACTGGTCATTGATACCGCAACAAGGCGGCGACCCAATGACGCCACACGATGTCTATGTCGAAGGCAAGACGACTCAGATTCCGAAGTGGCAGGGCTGGGCGAAGTCTGCGAAAGCCAAGCTGGATAAAATGATGATAGAGGATGCGGCATGATCTCAAGGCATTTTGAAGGCCAGCTTTGTATTCGACCGGGCTGTTCCGCTCGGCCTGCGACAGCCAGACTCCGACGAGCTTGTTGGGGTGCCCATTCTCGTGCGGCTGTCGATCCGAGCGATACAGTCCTGCATCCACTCGCACCCGTACGCCAAGGCTTTTCGCTGCAAATAAGTATCGATTCGTTTATGGTCAGGAACCTCACACAAAATCAAAGAAAAATTTTCCACTTGAACTGCGTGCCAAGACACTGAGACTAACAAACACAGGCAAGGATGGTCAGCGCCGCTTATGGAAGTGGCTAAGTATAGTGCTGTCGGCTGCTTGTTTTGCAGTTGCTCATATCATAGTTTGGGGGCAAATAATATCGGTCCTTACATTTCTGCCAGGTCTGATTTGTGGCTGGCTGTTTATCCGGACCAGGTCGCTATTAGCGCCTATTTTATTCCACGGGCTGGCTAATACCTGCTATCTCCTGATGGCAGCAACGTTCATTTAAGCACACCAATTAGCACAATTATCATTGTATAGTCCTTCTAAAATCTGTGACCTGCGAACCACAAGACCTAAGGTTATCGATTTGGGATCTGCCAGGCAGCTTTTGCTAAGTATCTTTATATCAAAAGACTTATCGCTCAATCTGACAATAGTAAATCACCTTCAGACAAAGGCTATGGGTCGTTTTTGAGTCACGTTTACGTTAAGATATATAGGGCAGGACGGGTTTTCATATCATCAACCCCACTATAGGAATCTTAAATAAGCTTCGACCTTTCTTCAGAGAGATTCTCTTTAATACATCCTATAGCACAGTTAAAGCTACGTTCTTTATTTGCGCATGCATATATGATACCAATTGAAGTTAGAAATTGCCGAAAGAATTGTATATTACACGGACAGAGATGACCTGGACTCCCACTTTCGGGTCTGTTGCCAAACTCGGGCGATGCTTTATACTATGACAGTAAGCAACACTACTGAACTATGATATAGGGAGCATGCTACCAATGCAAGGATGTAAACAATTTGAGCCACGACTATTCTATCAGATTTCTTTAGAAGGCCTGGTACCAAAGGAACATCTGGTGCGGCGGCTGTCTGATGTTCTGGATTTTTCTTGGGTTCGGTCGGTAACAGCATCGTTATATTCGCACACGGGCCGTCCTTCAATCGATCCTGAGGTGGTGGCCAAGCTGTTGCTGTTGGGCTATCTGTACAACATTAGCTCTGAACGGCAACTGATGCGTGATGTGCAGGTGAATCTGGCATATCGCTGGTATTTGGGTTATGACTTGGATGAAGAAGTTCCGGATCACAGCATTTTAAGCAAAGCCCGCCGTCGGTTTGGGTTGGAATTTTTTGAGAAGTTGTTTGAGTACATTTTGGGCTGTTGTCAGGATGCCGGTCTGGTTCGGGGCGAGAATGTGCTGATGGATAGTACAATTGTTGGGGCTAACGCTTCTTTGGACAGTGTTACGACCCTACGGTATCGACCTACGGAGTATTGGGAGCAGTTGGAGCAGAGGGCTGAGCCGGAGGCTGATTCGGGACGATTCTGGTCGTCCGCTGGGTCAGAATCGAGTTCGGAAAGACCGTCTCAATGATCGGAAGTGTTCGACGACGGACCCGGATGCGAGCTTGTATCGTCGTTCAGGTAAAGAGACGAAACTGGCGTATAAGACCCATTTTCTGGCGGACGAGCAGAAAGGTGTGATTACTGCGGTGGCCACGAGTTCTGCAGCGGTGGATGACACATCGGTTGTTCCGGAGTTGATTGAGCAGCATCAGCATAATTGCGGGACGCCGCGTCGAGCAGTTGGTGATCATTTATATGGTTCTCAGGATTGTCTGGGTTATTTACAGGATAAAGGTATTGAGACTGTGATTCGTGAGCGTAAAGGGGGCAACGCTCATGGAGGTTTTGATAAGGACAAGTTTGAGTATAATTCATATCTGGATGTATTTTATTGTCCAGCGGGGCAAGTTTTAAAACGACGCCGGAGACAGCGAAAGGACAGCAAGGCGTTCTATAGTGCGGAACCGCAAGTTTGTGGATCCTGCCGGCTACGTTCGCGATGCTTGGGTTCTAAATCGCCGAAGGCGGTACGGCAGGTGACGCGGTTTGATACACCGTATGTTGAACGGGCACAGGTTGCATGTGCGAGTGCTCAAGGTAAGCGATTACTCAAGAAAAGACAGACATGTATGGAAGGCTTATTCGGCCAGGCCAAGAGTCAACACGGCCTGGCTCGTGCACGGTTGCGTGGATTGGTTAAGATGCAGATTCAGGAATTGCTGACGGCTGTGGTGCTGAATGTGAAGAAGTTGTTGCAGGTGGTCTGTCTGAGGGGTGCCGGGGTCTGCCGTATCGGTCTTTGGGTTGTTAGACATATTGTTGCGTTTGCCGAGTTATGTTCTTTTGGGCCATTCCACAGTGATATTTATTTTGAAAAGAATTGTGATATTGGGTCTGGTTAATACGAGATAAAAAATCCCAGTTTAGCAACAGGCCCTTTCGCAGGAATGACAAGGTCAGGTAATCGGCAATCAATAAATTAATTTGGTATGAGACCTGCTATAGAGAGTCAAAGAAAAAAAGGTAGAAAAGACAAAAATGAACATTTTAGAGAATCAGATATGAATCGCTCGAAATCAAGCGCAATACACATCCCTTTCCCCCGAACGGAAGTGGTTCGTGACTTTTTGCCGCACGCACCCGGTCGAACCATAGAAACGCAGCCTCATACTTGATACGGAGCATCCAACAAACGTGGTCTCCAATCTGCTCATACGCGTCTACTCCGTGGTGCTCAGATCCCAAGCTTCCGTACGAAACGAGACTCCCAAGGACTGTAAATAAGGGACTTACGGCCATCCGAGCTTTGTATCGTCATATTCTTGAAATACACAAAAAAAGCAAAAGAATAGTGCTGTCGGCTGCTTGCTTTGCAGTTGCTCATATCATAGTTTGGGGGCAAATAATATCGGTCTTTACATTTCTACCGGATCTGATTTGTGGCTGGCTGTTTATCCGGACCAGGTCGCTATTAGAGCCTATTTTGTTCCATGGGCTGGCTAATGCTTGCTATCTCTTGAGGGCAGCTATGCTTACGTAAGCGTACGATTCGGGTGATGATTCCTGTGCCGCATCACCGGCTGCATAGTCCTATAAAAAAACCTGTATTATTGTTGAAGTCAGCATTTCTGGCGAGTGTGTTGATGTAAATTTTTATTTTTTCCCCTTGACACACACTTAAAATGTCTGTGAAAATAGAAAATATAGAAGGAATGGAGAGTTAAAAAGGATTGAAGAACGAAGAATGGAGTCTATCTTAAACACAGGGGGGCAACAAGCCGATAGATTCTTCAGTGAAGTAGGTCTGTTTATATAAAGAAAGGTGGCCAAATGTATAAACACAAGGCCTTGTTTGTTATTAAGTTAGCGCTGGTCTTGATTCTGGGTTATGTAGTCATCATAACAGTGCTGATGCCGCAGCGCACAGGTGAAATTTTAGTGCCAAGCTCGGCAGTTGGTACCGAACATATAACCGCAGTTGTCCGCAAGGACTCCATAGGAGAACCGGCAAGTTTTCCGGATACCCTGGTTGATGACTATTCAGTTATTGTCGAGCAAGATATATTTGGTTCATCATTGAGGACAAACAAATCCTTGCTGGGCGATAATGGTCTTGGCCCGGCTTTGTCAGCCGAGGAAGAACTCGGCATAGCATTGCTTGGTACTGTAGCCGGCAGTCCGGAGATTTCCCGGGCAATCATAAAAGATCTTGAAACCAATGTGCTCAGCCTATACAAGATCGGCGATACCGTTGCAACTGCCCATATCGAGAGTATCGAGAAGGATGTGGTAGTACTGATTCATCAGGGTCAGAGAAAAATATTAGAGCTGGGTACCAGAGAATCTGCTGCAAGGCCTCCTGTGGACAAACGGCATGACGCCGACAACGTTCAGGGGGCTTTATCAAGAAATGCCGCCCAAGCAGCTGAGACTAATCCACCAGCTAAGTCTCTTACTACACCTGGAGCCAAGCTCAATGATATAGAGATAATGCTAACGAAGGCGATTATCGAACCTTATATGATCGACGGCCAAGTAGAAGGACTTAAAATAACAGGTTTAGAGAACATAAGGGAAGCAGAAAACCTTGGCTTAAAAAACGGCGACATCATTCGCACAGTTAACGGACACCGATTGACCAGCAAGCAGAAGGCTTACCAGATTTTCAAGAAGGCAAGGTCACAGGAAGCTATGAATATCGAGCTATTGCGGGACAACGAAACCAAGACGTTATCATTCTCGTTAAGGTAGCTGGCAGTCCCGTAATCCCGTCAGGGATGCCTTTCGGCAGGGACGCCTTTCGGCGAAAACTCAGAAGCTATCAGTGAGTAGGTAAAACAGATGGAGTTAAAGAGCTCAAAGACAAATAGGCGAAAGCAGCACATCCTGCTGGATGGTTTCTTTTACCTTATGTGCATATTTTGCTTAGGTTTTGCAGGCTGTCAGCCTGAATCAGAAGTCGTAACTGTTACGGCCGGGCAAGAGAATGGGACGCAGTCAACTGAAAGCCCTGGCGCCGAAGGCCTTACTACCAAAAAGATTGAGCACATAGATGGAACAGGTGGAAATTTGGACGAGAAAAGCGAACCTATGGCCTTAACAGCCTTTCCAAAGCCTGAAATGACCGAGAATAACCGTAAGGCTTTAAGATATGAATCAAAGGTTACTGCATCCCAGAAGGGAACAATTCCTGCGCCCGTAACAACGCGGATTCATTCTCTTGGCATAATCTCACCCCCGAGCGATAGCACAATCCCAATTGTCGAGCAGTCGTATTCCGAGACACCTGTACATCTGCCTATGCTTGATGAGCCAGGTAAGGCTGATGAGCTTATATATGTAAACTTTGACCAGGTTGATATCCGAGTAATGCTCAAGACTATTGGCGATATAACCGGTATCAATTTTATCGTAGATGATAGTATTCGTGGCACTGTCACGTTGATGTCGCCAACAAAGATACGTCTTGGTGAAATCTACGATGTTTTAGAGTCTATTCTGGATGTTAAGGGGTACGCTGCTGTGCCTGCTGGCTCTGGAAACCTTGTAAAAATAATCCCGAGAGCAGAAGCTATAAAACGAAACTTACAGGTTCGTATTGGCAGTAATCCTTCGGAAATTCCTAAGAATGATTCTCTTGTTACCCAGATTATTCGGTTGAAGTACGCTGACGTTACAGAAATGAGTCAGATTATTAGGCCTCTTTTAGCTACAGGCTTACACATGGCAACCTACCCCCGAACAAATTCTATTATAGTTACGGATACATCTTCAAATATACATCATATTGCCAAAATTATTGATAACCTTGATGTGCCGGGTTCGCAAGAGCAGGTTACCATAATCGGATTGACTTATGCCTCTGCAGAGGTACTCAGCGAGCAAATAACCCGCATAATGGATAAAAGCAAGGTCGTTTCTTCACAACCAGGGCGTAGCCGCACCGTGCCGAAGATTGAGACGGGTATAAAAATTCTGCCTGACATAAGAACAAATTCTCTTATTGTTGTCGCAAATGCTCAGGACACCGATACGATCGAGAGATTAGCAAAGCAGCTTGATACTCAACGGCCTCGGGGGACAAACAATGTTCATGTGGTTTACCTCAAAAACGCACAGGCCACGGACACTGCCCAATCCCTTACAGGGGCCCTTGCAAACATGCGAATTGCCGGTGCAATCGAAGGCGCCCAGAACGTTCAGGTTACTGCCGATGAAGGTACAAACGCATTGATCATTACCGCTTCAGCGCAGGACTTTGAGGTTATTGCCGAGATTATAGAAAAGCTGGACATAGTGCGCGAGCAGGTTTTAGTTGAGATGCTCATTATAGAGGTGAGTGAAGACAGCTTAAAGGAAATCGGTATCGACTGGGCTACATTTGATCAAGCTGTGGACGGTAGTGTCCGGTTTTTCGGAGAAACCGGTTTCGGTATAAGAAGCGGCTTCGTCAATAGAAATCTTGAGGGCCTGGCTGTTGGTGCGTGGAGAGGAAGCGGCGAAAATGTGAGAATTGGAGCAATTCTACATGCTTTGGAGAAAGTGTCGGGAGTTAATATCCTTTCGACACCGCATATTATAACCTCCAATCATCAGAAGGCCAAAATAATCGTGGGTGAGAATATTCCATACATCGTCGAATCCAGAATTACCGAAATAGACCTCGACACACCAAGCGTGATAGACCGTTTCGAATACAAGGACGTTGGAATTAGCTTAGAGATAACACCGCACATTAGTCAGGGCGGACTCGTCAGACTCGAAATTGACAGTGAGTTCACCAAGCTTATTGAAGGAGTTACGGGTACCTCCGTCAATACGCCCACAACAGCCAAACGACAGGCCCAGACGGTCGTTTCTATAAAGAGCGGCTCGACTATTGTAATCGGCGGTCTTATGAGAGATGACAAAACTACTATCGAGAAGAAAATTCCCCTGTTGGGCGATCTTCCTTTGATTGGCGGTTTGTTTAGATTCCAGAGAGACCGGCTGCAAAAGACGAATCTGCTTATATTCATAACGCCACACATTCTCAGCAACCAGGAGGATTTGGAGCAGATAACCGAGAAAAAGAAGAATGAAATGAAGTCGGCGCTGAAAGAGCTTGGCAAAAAGAACAACGAGCATTAACAATTGGGCGAATAATTATTGGCCGCGATGAGGCCAACAGGTGGATACAGAATTGGACGCACAAATAAAAAATAAGTATTTGTATTTGAAGACTATATTGCCGGAGCAGTTGAGTCCGCAGCTCGTAAGGAAGCTGCCGCTTGAGTTTCTCAAGAAGCAATGTGCCATTCCCATCACGTTGGAAAATGGCAAGGTTGCAATTGCCTTGTCAGATCCGCTCAATGTAGAGGCATATGATGCTATTATGACCGTCTTAGGCCAACTGTGCAGCCGGGTTATCTGTCCCGTCTCTGAAATAGAACAAGCTATAAGTCGCTGCTACTATCAGAGCTCAAGTATCAGCAGTGATAGTGATAATGAAAACCCAAATGTACAGGACTCATCGGATAATCATAATGATATTGGCAGAGCTTGCGGCGGGACCCAGGCCGAAGACCTGCTCAATATTGCCAACAAAGCACCCGTCATAAAATTAGTCAACAAAATCTTCTTCCAGGCGGTGCACAGCCGGGCCAGCGATATTCACATTGAACCATACGAAGATGAAGCTCGGATACGCTTTCGGGTTGACGGTGTGCTGCATGATATATTTACTCTGCCGAAAGAGCAGATTGCAGCCCTCGTGTCACGATTAAAAATTATGGCGAATCTTAATATCGCCGAGCGAAGGTTGCCGCAGGATGGCCAGAGCCGGATTAAGATAGGCCAGAACTTGATGGATATTCGAGTTTCAGTCATCCCGACATCAGGTGGCGAACGGGTGGTACTGAGGCTGCTGGACAAGGGCAGCGGTGAATTGGATTTGAATGAGATAGGCTTTTGCCCGGAGGTGCTCAATCGCTTCAGAAATCTGATTAAATTAGCGCACGGTATAATTTTGCTCACGGGACCTACGGGCAGCGGCAAGACAACCACACTCTATGCAGCCATGAGCGAGCTTAACTGTGAAGAAAGAAACATCCTTACCGTTGAAGACCCGATTGAGTATCAACTGCCCGGTGTTGGGCAGATGCAGATAAAGCCGAAGATAAATCTTACATTTGCTAACTGTCTGCGCCACATTCTCAGACAGGACCCCGATGTAATTATGATAGGAGAAATTCGGGATCTTGAAACTGCTGAGATTGCAATCCAGGCCTCCCTTACAGGTCATCTGGTTTTGAGCACTCTGCATACAAATGATTCGGCCTCAGCCGTAACCCGGCTTATTGATATGGGCATTGAACCTTACCTGATTTCATCATCGGTCGTTGCAGTCATGGCACAACGGCTGCTGCGAGTTACCTGTCCGGAGTGTAAAAGACCGTACACCCCGGATGAGCAGGTGATTTCACTATGGGCAGACAATGAAAAAACCTCCGCAATCAGGGGGCAGCTCTACAAAGGACTTGGCTGCGAGAATTGTCTCGATACGGGATACCTGGGAAGAACAGGAATCTTCGAACTGTTAGTTATTGATGACGACGTCAGGGAACTTATAAGTAAACGATGTGGTTCACATATTATAAAAGAAGCTGCCGTTGAAAAAGGTATGAGCACCTTGCGAGAGGATGGATTGCGTAAGGCCTTGGCCGGTGAAACTACTCTCGAAGAGGTTTGCAGGGTAACACAGGATTGTGTGCAAACAAAAACAGGAGTGATTGAACGTGTCGGTAGTTGAATACAATTTGTTAAGTGACAAAAAGTCAGTCCCAACGCATCAAGCAGTTAGCAGTGGTGGTCGTGCTGATACACCGCGAAAAACGTACGAAAGGGACATTTTCAGAAGAATCCGTACGAGGGATATCTGCAGGATTGCACGTCAGCTGGCTACGCTGCTGCGTGCCGGTATGCCCCTTGTACCAGCCCTCTCAGCATTAGTCGAACAACTGCGAGGGACCCGGGCCAAAAACAATCCTCTTGCAGAGATTATGGAGCAAGTTGCTAACGATGTTAATTCGGGAAACACACTGGCCGATGCACTCGGTAAACATCCCAATGTTTTTTCAAGTCTGTTTGTCAACATGGTGGCCGCAGGGGAAACGAGCGGGACCCTCGAAGATGTCCTCTTGCGCTTAGCGGAAATATTGGAAAAACGCGCGCATCTTGCAGCTAAGGTAAAATCCGCTATTGCTTATCCGCTAATGATGATTGTCGTCGCGGTGGGAGTGGTGGTATTTCTTATGTCCGTCGTAGTGCCCAGCATAACAACGATATTTATTGAAATAAACAGGCCTCTTCCCTGGCCTACGAGGCTGCTTATCTCAACAAGCGCTTTTATGAAGACATATTTGGTGTTAATTGCCATCGTGGTTTGTGCAGCTTTTTTTGGTATCGTAGCCGGCTATAAAACTAAAAACGGCAGATTGTTTGCGGACCGTACTAAATTAAAGCTGCCTCTATTTGGTACGCTTTTTCTCAAATTGGAAATAGCCCGTTTGACCAGGACATTGGGGATACTTCTGGTTAGTGGTATCCCGATACTCAGCGCCCTGGAAATTGCAAAACAAGTAATTCAAAATAGCTTTATTGCAGGTGCTCTGGATTCGGTAAAGGATTTGGTCAGCAAGGGAGATAATATCGCGAACGCAATAAGAAGAACCGGATTATTTCCCCCTATTGTCTTTCACATCATTGCTACAGGTCAAATTAGCGGGAACATAGAAGAAGGCCTTATAAACATTGCCGATATGTATGACGGCGAGGTGGAGCTGGCAACGAAAACTCTAACCTCGCTGCTTGAGCCTGTGATACTTCTCTTTATGGGGGCGGTTGTGGGTTTTATCG
Organism: Planctomycetota bacterium; assembly: GCA_022566315.1. Taxonomy (GTDB): domain Bacteria; phylum Planctomycetota; class Phycisphaerae; order Sedimentisphaerales; family Anaerobacaceae; genus NIOZ-UU13. The sequence continues at coordinate 9,197 of JADFJC010000050.1, read as the reverse complement.
TGCTCGCGATTTTGCTGCCGATATCTGAGATAAATCAGGCTTTATAGTGGAGCACGGACAAGATGAGAGAAAAGGTACGACAATTAAGTAAATCGGGCTTTACCCCATTAGAAGTAAGACGTTGTTTTCTCCGAAAGGAGTCCTTAGGACTAACGGGGTTTACCTTGATTGAGCTTATGATTGTGGTCGTGATTTTGGGGCTTTTGGCAACTATAATTATGCCGAGGATATTAAACAGGCCCGAACAGGCTCGGAGAATGAAGGCCAAAGTTGAGATACGCAATATCGAATCGACATTGGCCTTATTTAAGACCGACACAGGGCGTTTTCCCACTACGTCTGAAGGTCTTGAAGCTCTGGTCTCAGACCCGGGTATAAAGGGCTACCACAGTGACGGCTATCTCGATAAGGTGCCCTTCGATCCCTGGGGCAACAGATACATCTACATCTATCCGGGAGTGCATAGCAGAGACTATGACCTGGAATCTTATGGCAAAGATGGTGAAGATGGCGGCACCGAAGACAATGCTGATGTTGAAAGCTGGAATCTTGATGGGTAAGGACTGGTAAAGAAATTAGGTTTCGTTTTGGCTCCAGCGAGGACAAGGCTGGCAAGGAAGCAAAACGCAGGCCTACTGGTTGGTAGTCCGAGTTTTGCTGAGGCCGCCAGCCGAAGCCGCAGCCAGACAAAAATGGAAGATAATTTATTTACAAGTCCTAAGAGTAATATGGCCAATGGAAACAGGCACACAGCAATGGAGCAGGCAAGAGCATTTACCTTCATAGAGGTTATTGTGGCTCTTGCGATCGTCTCAATTTCTCTACTGGCGTTACTCAGGCTGCATATTATAAGTATTAGTATGGTTGACAAAGCGGAGATAACCTCTCAGGCGGTTTTTTTGGCGAACGAGAAAATCGCAGAGACGCTGGCCGCCGGCTACCCAAAAGAAGGAACTAATTCCGGAACTGTGGAAAAAAATGCCTTGTGCTTAGACTGGAAAACTGAGGTTACAGACATAAGGTTGTCCCAATTGGATAAAGCGGGTATTGCCGGATTGCGAAAAATATCTGTTGTTGTCAACTGGAAACAAGGTCTTGGCAGCAAACACCTGCAAATGTTAACCTACGTTGCGGACAGGGAGTTGAAATGAGCAGCAGCTCTAACAAAGACGGTTTTACACTGGTCGAGATTCTCGTGGCTATGGCGATAATCGTTACTATCGTCTCCATGGTATTTGGAAGCTATTTTGCAACATCAAAATCGGCTCAAGCATACAAATCCAGGATGACCCTGTCTCAACAGGGACGGAAAGTGCTTGGGCAGATGGCTCGACAAATACGTTGTTCGTATGCTGACAAAGCCGACAAAAACACATACACAGTATCAATTCCTCAACAAGGAAAAGCAGACCCTGCAAGTGTAATCAACTATTTCAACGGTAACTCGGATGAACCCAGCGGGGAAATCTTGCATCTGGTAACTACAAGTGGGTTTTTGTTGGGGCAGAGCCCTTCAAATGGTCTATTCGAAGTCACTTATAAACTTGATAAAAGCAGAGGCCTGCTTTTCTCAAGCCAGAGAAGATTCGCCGCCACAACCAAAAGTGCGGTGCAGAAAAAAAAATGGCAGCAGATTGCAGAAGACATCGAGTCTCTCGAATTGGCATTCTTTGATGGACAGAAATGGCTGGACAAGTGGGATTTCAAGGACAAGCGGGAACTGCCGTGCGCAGTAAAAATCAATATTACTTGGCAAGATGAAAACCACCGGCAATATCAGTATGGTACTATCGCATATATATATTGCCGGAAAAATCAGGGTAAAGAAACTCGAACCGGCACATTAGTGTCAGCTAACAGATAATGGAACCGAAACGAACAAAATCAGAGGACCCCCGAACGCAAAATAGTGCGTATGGGAACCCGCAACGAAACGGATTTGTAGTTGTTCTTGTTTTGTGTATGGTTATGTTGTTAAGCGTCCTGCTGCTTGGTTTTAACTACGAATCTCGCACCAACCTGAATGTGGTTGACGGCGTCCGAAAATCTGAGCAGGCGCTCAATTGTGCAAGAGCAGGGCTCAATATTGCAATTGCAATTATCAGGGATACTAACGATATTCATACAAACAAGACATTACTTGACCTGATTTCAGGGGAAAAGACCTTTGCTGTTGGTAACGGAGAGTGCTCGATGACTATCACCGAAGAAAACAGCAGATTAAACGTCAACCTGCTCAAGGATAAAGACGGCAAGCTGGACCGAACCAGAACAGAACAGCTACTTCGGCTTATCGATCTGCTGAACCGGGAACAAACCGGCCATTCTCATATCGGCTACGGCCTGGTGCCCTCAATTATTGACTGGACGGACAGCGATGATGAGGTTACGCACTTGCCTTTTATACAGCGCGAAAATATGGGAGCAGAGTCAAGCTACTACAGTAAGCTGCAAGTCCCTTACAGATGCAGGAATGCCCTGCTCGATACGACTGAAGAGCTTCTACTGGTCAAAGGAATAACACAGGAGGTTTTCGAACGCATATGTGATTACGTGACGGTTTATGGCGATGGGAGAATTAACATTAATTCTGCTTCAAGGCAGGTAATTATGTGTTTGTCGGAAAAGATGGATGTTGTTTTAGCCCAAATGATTATTGACCGGCGAGAATTTAATCCCTTTGACAGTATCACGGAGCTGCGGGATGTCCCCGGCATGACGGATAGTATCTATTACACAATTAAGAAGACAGCTACCATCGGGTCCACAGATCAATACTATCATGTCATATCACAGGGAAATGTTGACCACCTCAGTCGGACAACATCTGCAATACTTAGAAGAAATATGAAAACTAAAAACGTTGAGGTGGTTTTATACAAAGAGCTCTAAAGATGGACAGCTTTGATACTTGTCTAAAAAGAAGCCAGAGAAAAGATAATGGTTAAGCGGTGTATTGGCATAGATATTGGTTCTTCCAGCTTGCGTGCGGTACAGATTTCGCGCACGGGTGAGCACTTCCACATTGAAAAAATCTTTAGCATACAAACACGGCGAGGCTCAGACTCACCGCCGGAGATACTCAGGTCACTTACGAGCAAATATGGTTTTGACCGGCGTTCGGATGTTGCTGTTTCGATGCCGAATGACGCTGTTTTCTATCGAAATTTGGAAACTGATTTTGCCGGCCTGGAACAAATCCGCGGACTTAGTAAACGTGATCCCAAACGCGAAATGGAACATCTGCAAACCCAGTCCGTATTAGAGCACAACTTTCCAATAGAACCGGACGAAATTGTTGCTCAGGTATGTTCGTATCGTCAGTCGTCAGGTGATAAATATTCTGTTCTTGTGGCAGCGGTGAAGAGTGCATCGCTGCATGAAAGAATAAACATCTTAGCCAAGGCGAAGATGCATCCTAACCTGGTGGAGGCAGCTATTTTTGCGGTTCATTCTGCAATTGTGGTCAATCATCCCGAAATTATGACCGGTCAGGCCGTCATTGTATATATAGATGAATCTTACCTTACTTTAGCAGTTACCGAAAACAACAGTATTTTAATCGTTAGAAATATTCCAATTGTCTCCCGCTCCGATAACAATATTGATTCAGCTCAAGAGCAGATTGCGGAGGTATTGTCACGGGAAGTAGAAATTACCTGGCAGAAGGTATTTGGCAGGGCAATTCAGGAAGACACCAAAATCTACTTGGTAAACAGCGGCAATGTTTCAAATGACCTTGAAGCGGCCATCGAAGAAAGCCTGCCTTGCCAAACAACCATTGTGGATTCTTTCGCAAAGATAGAATGTTCCGTTCAGGGCGATGGCGATGCTGAAATATGTCTTGCTGAGGGTCTTGCTTTGAGGGGATTGATATCTGACAGAACAGAAGGTATGAGTTTTTTAGAGGCCGATACTGCCAAGGTAAAACCAACGTTAGACCGGAAAAAGGAGTTCATAACTTGTACGATACTTGTAGCTGTAATTGCCGTTGTCTTATTGCTTGGGGTGTTTGTGCGGTTGTCACTTTTAGAAAGAAAATACGCGCATATTAAGAACGAAATCACACAAGTTTTTCAAGCTGCGCTGCCGGAAGAAAAAAATATTGTAAGCCCACTTTTGCAATTAGAGCAGGAGCTGCAATCTTTGCAAGAGGATTACCGGCTTTTCGCTCCTTTCTCTCCGGCCAACTTAGGGCCGCTTGAGGTTTTGCGCAGAATAACCGTGAGCACGCCTTCGCAGGGAAATGTGAAAATCGACGACCTGTTGATAAGCACTGAATCTGTTCGATTAAACGGAACCTGCGATTCATTTAAATCAGTATACCAATGGCAGCGCCTTTTACAGAAAATTCCTGGCTTTGCGCTTGTCGACGTGCAGGATGTGCAGCAAGGGCCCAAAAGCGGCACTGTGCACTTTACTATGGTAGTATCCTCAATAATCCCGGAGCAAAAATGATACGCCTGTCACGTAGAGAAAAATTACTCGTTGTCGCAGTAGCGGTTCTTGTATCAGCTTGGCTGCTGTTTGCATTCGCGGTCAAGCCCGCTATTGAGAGGACAGAAACACTCACTCGTGTCATATCGGAAAAGCAAGATGAACTTCAAAAACTTCGCGCCAGAAGCAATGAATATCTTGTTCTTCACGACAGTCTTGGCAATTTATACACGAAAGTGGCTTCACAAGAAAAAGAATTTGAGCTGCTGCCTTTCTTAGAATCACTAATCCGGGAATGTGGCCTCGAGGCTGTAAAAATGGAGCAGCATGTATCGCAGCTTGACCCGAAATACTATGAGACAATCGTTGAGATAAGGCTGGAGGCTCTGACTTTGAGGCAGCTTGTTGATTTCTTCTGGAAGGTAGAATCATCAGAGGTCCTGGCAAGAATCAAAAGCCTTTACATCAAAAAGAATCTGACAAACAAAGACTTGCTCGATTCAGTGATTGAAATACATAATGTCAAGTCGGCTCAGAGCTAAATTGCTTGGGCCTAAAATTTACTGCGTGTGGCAAGTTTACGTAAGTTCTTTGTTGACAACGGCGATGTAGTTTTTCGGGGGGGCAACTATCCTTTGACCGCCTCATGCTTTTTAATGAAATCAGGGTCAATCTCCACACCTAAACCCGGACCGGTGGGGACTTTAATCTTTCCATCCACCACTGACAGGGGCGATGTTTTACATTCAAATTGTACATTCGTGTTGAATCCTTTGAATTCATGATGAGCAAATGCATTGCCAAGGGCAGATACGAAATGAATCATGTAAAGGTATCCGAGTCCTCCACCAGACATATGCGGCGTACAAGTTTTTCCGAATGCCTGTGCCATACGTGCCACTTTCATCGAACGAATCATGCCGCCAAAATAATAGTTATCAGGTTGAACAATTCCAAGCCCATCATTGGCAATAAGCCAGCGAAAACCATGCAGGCTGTATTCCTGTTCGCCGCCTGCAATTGGAATCCTCAGTGCATCGGCAACCTGTTTGGTCTCTTCATACCAGTCGAAAGGAACAGGTTCTTCAAAAAAACCATAACCGTACGCTTCCAATAACTTGCCAACCCGTATCGCCTCATCCACTGAATAAAAACCGTTTGCATCTGCATACAAAGCCATTTTATCGCCAAACGTTTTGCGGATTAGCGGAATGATTTTTTCGGTCCTTCCTTTTGGACCAACGGCTTTAATGTCCTTAGTCATGAACATAAGCCCGCCAACTTTAATCTTAAGCGCCTGGGCATTATATTCCGCGACATCCCTTTTTATCAGTTCTAAGGACTCCTCTAATGGTTTTTCACGGTATTCTGTGGCTTGGTACACTGTAACTCGCCGGTGGTGGATTTCTCCTATCAACTCACCGATGGACTTCTTGGCAATACGCCCTAACATATCTAAAATCGCAAACTCAATGGTAGCTAAAGGTATCCCGAGCGCCAGGCCGCTTAATCTGAAATTGAGATTGTATATGTACACCTTTTCAAGCAGCAGATCCAGCTCGCGTGCATCTTTATCGATAAAAAAAGGTTTCAACGAATTGACAAAAATTGGATAGAGCGAATTCATCCCGCTGTGACCAACCGAAATACCTTCTGCACCATCAGAAGAACGTACCCGGCACAGGAAACTGCGCTTATAACGAAGCAATTCCAGGCTTTTAATGATCACGGGGGTAGCAAACAGCTCCTTTTTCAGTACAGGCTTCTTTAATATTTCATCGAGCCGGGCGTAATCAGCTCTCTGGGCCTCTGAGCCACCGCATGACCGCGGCCATGTGGCAGCAAGCCCACCGGCAAGCGCAGTACTTATGAATTTTCGACGATTTGTTCTCATCATATAATTCCCACTTTCTGTCTCCTGCGTCCAACAATGTTTATCGTTTCCGTATAAAAACCCGTAGCCGTCGCCATTCTCAATTCTTCATTCTACCCTCCAACCGCTGGCCCCGCCAGTGGTAGTATTTAGCCCCGGTCTCTGGCCGGGGGTGCCTACGTGAGGATTGCTTTGTCCTTTTAACTTTTTCCTTCTGCTAATTCACTACCTTCTGTCTTCTTTAACCACTTGCCCAACCATTATTTCTTCATGACAAACAACCAAAATTGTAGGGTGGGACCTGCCCTGAGTGCAGTCGAAGGGTCGCCCCACCATTATTCTTGTCGACAATCAGACTCACGTATGCTAATCTAAACATTACGATGGGTGGCAGCCAATTAATAAGGTGCGATGAATCGCACCAATTATTAATAGAATAGAACCAAGGCAGCATAAACCTGACTTGTCAGAAAAAAAGCTAAATTTTCAAACTCGGAAAGACCTTCAACCGGAGAATATTAGAAAACGTGAGCTAAAAGTCAATAAAGATATTCGTCGTATAAATGAAAACGTTGGTACATAATTCGGGGTCAGATCACAGCTATGGTGAAGATACCCAAAAATCCAAAGATATATCATATTACACATATTGATAATCTTGACAACATTTTACGCGATGAAGTGTTGTGGTCGGATGCGAAACGACTGGAGCTTGGTCTGGAATGTGAAATAGTTGGCATGTCGGAGATTAAAAGGCGGCGGCTTGAAGAGCATGAGGTAAAATGTCATAGCGGTACTATGGTGGGTGAGTATGTACCTTTCTATTTTTGTCCTCGCTCAATAATGCTTTACATATTGCATAAGGGAAACCATCCCGGTATTGATTATCGTGAAGGCCAAGGGCCAATTATCCATTTGCAGGCTGATTTGAAAGCTGCTGTTAAATGGGCAACCGACAATAGAATTCGATGGGCTTTTTCAGACATAAATGCAGCAACATATGTCGCTCAATTCTACGACGACCTGAGCCAATTAAATGATGTAATAAATTGGTCCGCTGTAGAAGCTGCCGATTGGCGTGATGCAGCTATCCAAGAATACAAACAAGCAGAGTTCCTTACCTATGAATCATTTCCATTGGGACTTGTGGAAAAGATCGGTGTCTGTAATAATAGCATTAGAGACCAAGTAATCGATAAACTTGGAGATACGGCTTCGCTCGAAGTAAGTATCGAAAAAGAATGGTATTATTAAACAATCATTAGACTTCGAGGTAGTTATGTTACAGTTAATTAAAGGAGACATACTCAAGGCCGATGCTGAAGCCTTGGTAAACACCGTTAACTGTGTGGGTGTTATGGGCAGGGGAATTGCCCTGCAATTTCGCAAGGCTTTTCCGGAGAACTTCAAGGCATATAAGTCCGCTTGCGATAAAAAGCAACTTCATCCAGGTATAATGTTTGTCTATGATCTGAATCGCTTTCAAAACCCAAGATATGTATTTAACTTTCCGACCAAAAGACATTGGAAAGGCAAAAGTAAAATCGAAGACATAGAATCCGGTTTGGAAGCCTTAGTGCAAGAAGTAAGTAAGCGTAATATTCGGTCCATAGCAATTCCTCCGTTGGGCTGTGGCCTTGGCGGTTTGCATTGGCCTCAGGTCAAGCAGATAATTAAAAAAGTATTTAATGCTTTACCGGGTGTGCACGTACTGTTATATGAGCCTGCCGGGGCACCAGTGGCAGAGGTGATGGTCAAAGGAGAGAAGTCTCCAAGAATGACTGTGGGACGGGCAGCATTGCTGGGATTAATGGATCGTTATTTGAAAGCAGTCATGGACCCATCTATAAGCCTGCTTGAAATCCACAAACTGATGTATTTTATGCAAGAATCTGGTGAGAATCTCAGATTGAATTACACTAGGGCTCTTTACGGACCATATGCCCAAAATCTACGCCATGTTCTTAATGCCATAGAAGGACACTTCATCATTGGTTTTGCAGATGCTGCAGATCAGCCAGATAAACAAATTCAATTAATTTCAGAAGCTGCTAAGAAGGCTGACATTTTTCTGGAAAAGCATTATAGCACTCGTGAACATTTTGACCGGGTTGTGGATTTGATTAAAGGATTTGAGACTCCATTCGGCATGGAATTGTTGTCAACCGTTCATTGGGTGGCTATGAGAGAAAAAGCCAAAACCGCAGAACAGGCAATTAAGAGAACTTATTCATGGAATGTGCGGAAACGGATGTTTAAAGAAGAACATATTACGATTGCATGGAAGGTTCTCGAAGAAAAGAAATGGTTACCAAAAAATGGCCAGTGATCCAAACGTATATATCTTATCAGTTGTGAGGGCTAACACCAAGCATGGAGGCTTATTTGTGAGTGCAAAGCACGTAAGCAACAAGAGCGGAGGTAAGAGAGAATAATGAAAGAGATACCGTTAGTCCCGTAAGGGGTCCTGTGGAGCAACGGCCTAAACTTAAAAAGCAAGGGATAGAATACAAGTCCGTCGCGCTGCGCGGCCGGATCTACGCTACGCTCCGACATCGAGTATCGAACATCCAGCATCTCGGAGCTCTGCGGAGACCCCTTAGGGGGAGAATCCAACTTTAGCTCACTCCTCACTAACGAGAATCCAGCTTTGTATCATAAAAAAGCTCGTAGTCATTTGACTATCCGCAGCCAGCATCCCTATCCACTGCACGCTATACCCCCTGTTCTCCTGTTCCCCTGATATCCACTTCCTGTTTACCTGATTACCTGATAAACTTTTTTCTCTCTGTGCAATTTATGCCCCTGTGCCCGGAGTTTACCCTCGATGTTAGCTCACTTGACTTTCTGTCGGGGGTGGCGTTAAGATAGGTAAAATATCCACGTT
>JADFJC010000049.1 GCA_022566315.1 Planctomycetota bacterium | reverse complement strand
ATATTCTGCATAACAATGTCCACATCAAAAAAAGTAGAATTATTAAGAGAAAGACTCAAATCGCCCTTGACGTTGTTAGCGTTTGATGTAGCATTCAGTGGAAATAACAAAATCGATTCAATATGTATTAGGGGCGAAGAGCAAATGAAACGAGGGCTCGCTCTTTTGACGCTGGCTGTCTTTTTTCGATAATCTGCGGCCCCTGCCGGCTCGGCCTATGCTCTTGAGACCCGATGACATTTTTGTTCGTGGGAATCGACAGGATGAACCATGTTCTGGTAATTGGATCTGCTACGATTGACCGGGTTGAGCAACCTGGTATCAGTGCCGTTAAGATGGGCGGTGCAGTCACTTATGCTGGTATCACATTTCGGAAACACGGCTTGCATACAGCTGTGGTATCCAACATAGCGACACAAGATGCAGCGTTGTTCCGGATACTCCGCCGGCAGGATATTCAGCTTTTCAACGGCGTGACGAAGACCACAACAATGTTTGTAAACCATGTTGATGGAGATGAACGGTGGCAGGAGATGCCCGTTCGTGCAGCACCAATAACCGCTGGTCAGTTACAGCGCACTATTCGGGGTGTCGATCACATTCACCTGGGTCCACTGCACCCACTTGACATTGAGAGAGGGCTTCTCAGGCTTGCCCCAAAAAAAGGAATTTGGGTTACCCTCGATGTCCAGGGATACGTTCGGCGAATCGAGAAAGGAAAAGTGCGACCAGGTATCTCGGAAGATTTACATGAGGCACTCTTGGCTTGTACAGTAATCAAAGCTGAGCGAACTGAACTTCAAGCAATTCTTGACGCTTACCAATTGAGAATTGATGAGCTTATGAATGCGTATAAATTAAGTGAAATAGTTATTACTAATGGAAGTGAGGGCGGGCGCGTCGTGTTGATGTCAGGCGAGGCAGTCAGCTACAAGGCACGGCGGGTCAACCAAATCGTAGATACAACAGGTGCTGGGGATGTTTTTTTTGCCGCATATCTCGTTTCACGATTACACCAGCGCCACAGTGTCGATGTTGCGTGCAAGCACGCCGCCCTCGTAGCAGCAAAGCAGGTTCAGGGGCGGTACATTCCAGAGGACTGTTTGAGGGTAGAGACTTAGAGCCTATCCTGATAACTCTCTGGCTTCGACCGGCTGCGTCGGTCGTGGCCTGCGTCAGGCTGCATCGACAATGCTGAACATTGTCTGTTTCGCCTTCCTTGTCCACAATCGACTCGCTCGGTCTCTGGCCGACGAGTGGTTATCAGGATAGGCTCTAAAGAGGAATTTCTGTCCTAAGGACTCCTTACGGAGAATCAGTGTGGCCAGGCCAACGGGAACGTTTCGGCACGGGGGTGGGCCCCAACATGGCCGTCCAGGAAGGCGCAGTTGCCCTTTCCCCCCAACGGGTCCTGGGACGGAGCATAATGAAAGCCGGCGATAACGTCCCAGAACTGCCCCACACCTTCAGGGCCGGGTTTAATAAGTCGGTAACTGCCAGCTTGGTTAAGCCAACCTTCTACCATGGAATCGGAGCCGGGAATCATATACGTATCGTTAAGGCCGGAGACGTTATATCGGGTGTCAACCAGAGCACTTTCCTCAGTGAAGGAAAATGTTTCCGCAAGGTGTTTGACTTCGGACAGCTTTCGTACACTCGATTTCTTGACACTGCTGCTGGGACTGCCCAGATACGCATTCATAGTATAATTATACCAGGGCTTATAGTTTTTAAGGTTACCAGCGTCAGCTTGATAAAAATGGTCCTGGGAAGACCTTAAAGTTATGCGGGCGAAAGTTGGACAGATGAAGACCTTTACATTCTGCAAATAAGCAAAGAATGGACTGGCATATTGCGGATGGTTTTTAAGGTTCAGGTCCCCATTGCACCAGCGAAGGTGAATGGGACTGATGAGTCCCGACTCTACCGGGTAAGGTGCAGTCTGTGAAAAGTAAGCACTTTCCGGCCGACAGAATTTGTCGTCATTATCATCCGTGTACATCTGTATCGCAAGTGTATAATTCTTCAGGTTCGATTTACATACTATCCGTTGCCCCTGTTCTCTGGCTTTATTGAGAGCCGGCATGAGGATTGCCATCAGCAAGGCAATAATGGCAATTACCACTAATAGTTCGATTAACGTAAATCCTACTCTGCGAAGTCGCCGACGCTCCAGAGCTTTGGCGACTGAGCGTACATCGCTACGCAGCACGAACCCTCTTAGATGCCTTCCGCTTGTCTGGCTAACAATCTCAATTTCTAATGGCTTAAACTCTTCCTGCTCATCCATAATACACCAAAAAATTACACGTCTTATGAATTATCTTCTGTGAATGCTTTCATGGCTTTATCCAATAAATTGGATAATATCCTGTTTTCTTACATAATTATACCGAAAAAACGCGCGTAATTCAAAACATTTTCCTTGACGAGAGAGTTGTGAATTTGGTATAAATGTAAATGGTGGATTTTGGCTTTCCTGTGGGCAAAAATCCTTGGCACTTCGTAAAATGTACTGCCGGGAAGGTTAAGATTAAGGAGTAAAGTGCAAAGTTTTTTGGGCCTTGCGCTTGACGGGTATAATCTATCCATATCAATTAGCGGCCGATGTCGGGCTTGTGAAGGAAGGAGGTAGAGTCAAAAAGAATTGAGAAGTCAGAATTGAAAATTGTTCTCCGTAAGGAGTCCCCAGGACTGCATTCTGCCCCACCATAGGCGGGTAAACTTCTGTTTTGGTGTGTAGCCAAGGCAGGTTTATGTTAACTTTTGTTAGGATGAGTATTATGTTTAGTATGTCTAAAAAAGTGATTTGTTTGGTTTCTTTTGTTTTGGTGCTGGGACTGGTGGGTAATGTTCAGGCTCAAACCGCGACGTGGACGGATGCCGCGCCCGGCGACCACCTCTGGAGCACGCCAACAAACTGGTCCGAGTTCCCCACCCCTGCCCACTGGGCCAAAGTCAGAGGAGGCCCCCCCGGCGCGACTATCGCGAACGAAGGCGCTGTGGCGCGTAGGGTGCACGTTGGATATGAAGAAGGGTCAGCCCTGACTGTGGACGGTGGAACCCTTGTGATTAGCGGGGATGACCTACTATTAGGCAAGAACGGTGGGTCCGCGACACTTAATATGATCAGTGGCACCATAAATGTTTATCGTGACTTCGAGGTGGGAGGTGGCAATCCTGGCATTGTCAATATGACCGGTGGTACTATTATCGTTGGGGATGATTTCATGATTCCGGAGTCGACTGCAAGTACAGCTGAAGTGAATCTGGATGGTGGAACTATTATCGTCAATGGCGATTTAAACATGAGAGCCGATGGCGGCACGATGAACGGCACGATGAACATCACAACCGGGACGCTGATAATAAACGCCGACGTAGTCTCAATCGTTCAGGGATACATCGACAACGGCTGGATTACCGCCTATGGCGGGAACGGCACGGTGCAGTTGGATTATGACGTCACGAATGAAGGCAAGACCACGTTGAAGGCTGTCCACATGCTTAATCCGAATCCGGCCGACCGTGATATCGTAGGACCCGGCGAGGTGGAGCTGAGTTGGACTTTGCCCGATCCGTGTGTGCCCGGTCAGCCGGTTTCGGTCGACGTCTATTTCACCGACGACCTGCAGTTGCTGGAATGGTTTACCGACCCGGCAGCCATGCAGGTTGTCAGCAAGCAGAACGTAACTTCCGCTGTCGTGCAAACTCAACCAAAGACATGGTACTATTGGGCAGTCGATACCTATATCGGTGATCCCAATGATCCGATTTTTGGACCTATTTTTAGCTTCTTGGTAGATAATAAGGCTCCCGAAGCGGATGCCGGCGCCGATGCAGTGACTTGGCTGGCCGACGGTGTCAGGACAAAGAATCTGGACGCGACAGTCACCGATGACGAAGCTTATACGGTGCAGTGGACGGTGGTTAGCGAACCTGATGATCCCAACAGCCCTGACGCTGTGATTGCCGATCCGAGCGCTGAGGATACGAGTATTACCCTGTCAGCCGTGGGCGAGTATGTCTTGCAGCTGGAGGCCTTTGATGGTGAATACACCGGTTCGGACACGGTTACCATCAACGTGTATAACGACAGTTGTGAAGCAGCCCAGTCACTGCCGGACTATGAACCCTTGATAGGGGATCTCAATGGGGACTGCCGGGTAGATATTGATGATATGCTATTACTGCTGGAAAACTGGCTGAAGGATGTTTCACTGACTGAAGAGTATTTCAAACTCGATTGAATGACCCCTTGCTTTGGATTTCCGCGGGGCGGGGTTCCTCACAGGGGCACTTGAGCTTACCAGGGTGTTTGATATGCGTTTCGAACGCCCTGGCTCATTTTTTTATGAAAAGACTTCTGCAAAATGAATGAACTTGGCAGAGTCGAGCAAATCGCACCGTCAATTTTTTTCGGCGCCGATGCAATATAAATGTTTGGCGCCTCGCAGGAACATCTGACCGTCACTGATAGCTGGTGAGGCGTAGGTGTTTTCCCCTAACTCATTGCGAGCTACGATATCAAGTTCTGCTCCCGGTCTGACGACCGTCATAACGCCCTTGTCGGATAAGAAGTACACCAATCCGTTAGCCGATACCAGTGAAGCGCTATAATGTGGTCCCAATCGTTCTCGCCAGCAGCTTTTTCCGGTCTTTGCCTCGAAGCACGTTGCCACTCCGTTGTCCGCCACGACTAAAAAGTACGGCCCAAAGGCAATCGGACTCGGCACGTATGAGCAGTCACTGTCCTTCTGCCAAAGAACGTGCGTATCGGTTACGTTACCTCGTCCGTCCGGTCGGATTGCCTGCATAAAACGGTCGGGAAAACCGCATGTCATAAACAGCAGCTCCCCGTTATATACCAGTGATGCCACATACTGTTCCGTTGGCCCGTCTATGAGCCAGTGCTGCTCGCCGGTGTCCGGGTCGTAACTGGCCACGCACATAGTTCCGGAAAGAATCATCTGGTTGCGTCCGTCAATTTGCCGGATAATCGGTGTGCAATAGCTCCGCGTTCTGTTAGGCCGAGGTATCTTCCAAATAGTTTGTCCTGTTGCGCGGTCCAGAGCTACGATATACGACGGCCCATCGTGGTCCCCATTGACGATGACCTTATCTTTCCAGATGACCGGACTCGAACAGTATCCGTGCATACTTGAGAACACGCCCGGCTGAACATCCCATACCTTATTACCATCGAAGTCATACGCTGCCACGAACATTTTATCACGATCCAGAAAACTGACATACACCCTCTCGCCATCCGTCACGGGCGTTGACGATGCATAGCTGTTCAGCGAATTAATCCGTTCCAATGGAGCTTCAAGGACTACGCGCTGCCAGAGTATTTTCCCGTCTTTGCGGTCCAAACACAGGAGTATGCGCTGTTTTTTTTCTTTAAGCGAGGTTACTACGAAGATGTGCCTGCCCCAAACAATCGGCGATGCATGTCCTTTGCCGGGGATGGGAATTTTCCACACAACATTCTGCGTTTCGCTCCATCTGACCGGCACATTTTTTTCTCGGCTGGTTCCGTCTCCTCGCGGCCCGCGCCAGCCTGGCCAGTTCTCAGCTAAAGCAGCATCCGACAGGGCGAGAATAAACGGCATCGCCAAACATAAAAAAGTAATTATCTTTCGATTGATGATTTTGTTAGCTCCTACTGTCAACGCATATTCCACGTTGGATGAATGTACTATCATTTATTTTAGCAGTTCACTTGTTTTTCAGCAACCAACTTTTTGGCGAGGCGAATTCTTCTGGCAAAACGATACAGACGACACCTGTTCTTTGCTCGACCAATCAACGCGTTATCATAATCCTGTTGCTAAAGATTCAGACGCCGAGAAGGACTTCTGCTCCTTTGCCCTGTTGAATCAAGGGAACGTAGCTTTCCAGCTCTGCCAACACCGTTGAGTTGGTCAGGTCAATTGTCTTTTTCTTTTCGTGTGCCATATACGCAGCCATAACAAGCATCGTGATTAGCCGACCGTATTCGAAATCGAGCAGAGCGTTTTTGCCCTGTTCAAAGGCTGATATTACATCCCGCCACTCCGCTATATAGCCATACAGGTCTGGTTCATTGTGATGAAGAAGCAAAGCCCCGCGGCTTGCCTGTGCCTTCTCAATGGCAAGTTCGCTATCCGCAACGGCAGTGGCAGCCGCATCGCTGATAAACAAACCTGTAGGTGACTCCAGAGAGTTGACGGTGTACGAATAACCCGGGCCGAAGGCCTCCATAAGAAGTCTCAGGCCGGGTGCGTCATACATCCAGGAATTTGTAGCCTGGGCTACACTGCAAATTCCGGTCTCAGGGTCTTTGAATTCTATGGTAACATTTGAATAGTCCTCGGCAGGTGTGGCCGTGTAATCAACGCCTCTTTTTTTAAGTTGGCTAATCCACGGTTCTTTGCCCCACTTAAGTAGCGCCATATTGGCGGTAACTGAAACAGGCGTGAGGTAGTCAGGTGGTTTGCCGCTGGGTGTCAGCATATACATCCCTACGGCTATACTGTGGCATCCCATATCACAGCAGACTCCGCCTCCCTGCTTTGTGGGGTTCCAGAACCAAGGCTCGTGCGGTCCGCCGTGTTCTTCTGCGCTGCGGGCCAGATGCACAGAACCCATGCTCTGTTCCACTGCTGCAAGCTGACGCTGAGCCTCAACTACAGAGGGCATGTGAATCTGGTTTTCGAAGTAAGCGGTAGGCACACCGAGCGCCTTGGCCATCTTTGTCATTACGTCAGCTTCCTGGATGTTCCGGGCCAGAGGTTTCTCGCAGATGATTCCCTTGATTTTGGCGCCGCCTTCGAGAGCCTTGGCTATGTTGCGCATGATTTCGAGGCGTGCAAAGTTAGGGGCAAAGATGCAGACTACATCAACAGCAGCACAGAGTTCGGCGATGTTCTTGAAAACCCGGGTATTGCCCAGACCATCGGCCTGTGCACGTTTGGCAAGGGCCTCGGCGCCTTTGGGTGCGCAAACCCCGGCTAATTCGACATCGCGGACCGAACACAAAGCCCTTTCGTGGAATCCAGCCACGAAACCAGCTCCAATCATCCCTATCTTTAACATTGTCTAATTCCTTTCAAATCAAAATGTTACAGGCTGTTTTTTACTTTTTCTGATGCTTAATATCTATCCTACTTTTGATTATAGTACAATCGAAAAACTGGTGAAAATAACAGAAAATGGGCATTTTTCAATGGATAGCTTGAGCTTATAGGGTCAGCAGCGGCCAAATGATGAGTTCAAATAAGAACGAAGATGGGTATTTGAAAGTGAATTTCAGAGCTGATACCGGGTTTTAAGCAAGTCAAGATAGGTAAAATAGAAGGTTTACGAGGGCGATTTTTTGATAGATGACAGGTTAAAATATATGTCAAGATAGGCAATATAGCAGAATTAAACAAGGGGGATTTCAAGTCAAATGTCCAGATTAGCTGAAAATAGGGGGTAAAAATGGCAAAAAGTCGTAAAAATTCGCAAAAATGCACGTTTTTGCCCCATTTTTTTGAGGGTGCCTGCGTAAATAGTCGAAATTATAGAACCGGATACTTCACTGAAGATATGGAAGAATCGGCTTAGTGAGTCGATAGTTAAGGTAAGGAATTGGAAGATATTTTGGATATTGTTAAGTGAGGATTATGGGGGCACAAGCCCGCCTGAGAAAATTAAAAAGGAGATAAACAATGCCCGCAACAAAAGTCGCAAAGAAACATGTTGCAAAGAAACATATCGCAAAGAAATGTGTTACAGAGAAACGTATGGGTATGCCCGAAATAAGAATGAAGGCTCAAACACTTGGGCTAACCCCAGGGAAAATGAAGAAGCCGGAACTTATCCACACTATCCAGGTGACAGAAGGGTACACACCTTGTTTTGGAAGGTCAGATGGTCAGTGTGACAACAGCGGCTGCTGCTTTATGAGAGATTGCCTTAGTGTCAGGCTGTAAATTCTGTTCGTTCGGTATTAGCATTTCACAGCGGCCTCTAAAAGAAGGTTAGCGAGAACGCACGCTTTTTTTGTACGCTGTGTAAATTGTTCAAAGCGAAGGATTTAAGTTCAAGTTTTTCAAATTATTTTTGTTGACAACCGTAGGTTTATTCGGTATCTCTGTTTTTGTGTCAAGGAGTATCCTTACTGTTCCTCGGAGGGTACCCCTGATAAAAGACGAGGGAGTCTATATTTCAGGCTCAAATAAAGAGCCTAAGGAGAACATTGTGGATAAAGGTAAGGTAAAATGGTTCAATGAGAGGAAGGGTTTCGGTTTTATCGTTCCCGATGATGGCGGTAAGGATTTGTTTGTACACCACTCGAACATCACAGCAGAAGGATTCCGGTCTTTATATGATGGCCAGGAAGTGGAATTTGAGGTTGCCGAGGGTAAGAAGGGCCCCGAAGCAACGAATGTGCATCCCTGCTGATTTGAATCGCGGTGTGTTTGGACGTGAAGGGCAAGGCCCCACTGAATGGTAGGGCCTTTTTTATTGATTCCGCCAAAAGACAGCGAATCTGCGATATTGACTATTGCTTATTTTGAGATTACCGCGGTGCCTTATAGGCACGTAAGTATTTGCTCGCAATGATTTTTCCTAATAGATTCCTCATAGGTTATGCTATAGCAATTAAGCATAAAAATAATAGTAGTAATGTCCTTTCTTTTTGCCACTTTTTCTTGCCGTTGAATTTTGTGAAATTGTCAATTTTGGTTTCGCCGTAAGGGGTTTTTTGATATTGTATGGTTTGAGAGTCGGATGTTTTATATTTTAGGAATTGAGAATGTGAGGTGAGATATGGATTGTCCGGCGTGTGGGAAGTCGATGATAGAAGAAAGTTTTGGAGATGTGCAGGTTGATGTGTGCAAGAGTGGATGCAAAGGAATATGGTTTGACTGGGGAGAGTTGAAAGAGCTGGATGAGAGTTACGAAGGGGTCGGCAAGGCGATTGAAGAGGCATTGAAAAGCCCGCGGGTCAATGATGACGAGCGTGGGCCGCTTAATTGCCCAAAGTGCGGGATAGCAATGCATGCGCACAAGTACAGCAACGCCAAAGAAGTTAATGTGGATGAGTGTTACGGGTGCGGGGGGTTCTTCCTTGATAGCGGAGAGCTAAAAGTGATAAGGGAAAATTATATGAGCGAAAGCGAGAGGGATACTTATGTGCAGAAGCTCGTGGCTGATACGCCCCTGGGGGCAGATGCTGAGAGAGCAAATATTAGAGCAGAGGCGTGCCAGAAAATCGGCGGCCTTCTTAGCAGAAGATGGCCTTTCATCTGGCCATGAGGTAACTTCTATTTTGTGGGTTCATTGACAGGGAGGAAAAGATGCGAGGTTTAAAATTATTAATCCTGGCAGTGATGTTTGGGGTAGTTATTTGCGGATGCAGGAAAAAGGAGGTGGGCGAAGAAACGACACAAACAATAGAAAAAGAAGGGACGGGAAAGGAGGCGGCTATGGGTATTACAATACAATGGCTGGGACATGCGAGTTTTAAGATTTGTCACGAAGATACCGTTATATACATCGACCCGTGGAAATTGAAAGAGTCACCGCACGATGCGACGTTAGTGTTTGTCAGTCACAGTCACTACGACCATTACTCGCCGGAGGATATTGCCAAGGTTAGCGGGCAGGATACGAAACTGATAGCTTCGGCTGATGTTGTTGCAAAGGAAAAAGCAGGGGAGGCGATTATGTCCGGTCTTACGGTCGAATTGGAGAGTGTTCGGGTAAGAGGTGTGGCTGCGTACAATCCTAATAAACAGTTTCATCCGAAGGCGAACAACTGGGTTGGCTTTATAATCGAGATTGGGTCGAAGCGGATTTATTACGCCGGCGATACGGACCTGACAGAAGAAATGAAGGCTCTTAAAGATATTGATATAGCGTTACTGCCAGTGGGCGGGACGTACACGATGAATGCGGATGAGGCTGCCGAGGCCGCTAAGCATATAAAGCCGAAACAGGCCATACCATACCACTGGGGTGACATTGTGGGCAGGCGAAGTGACGCTGAACGATTCGCTGAATTAGCGGAGTGCGAGGTGAAGATTCTGACGGCCGGGGAGAGTATTAGTTTTTAGTCCTTAGTTAGGTCCTTCGGCCCTTCGACTTCGCACCTTGGGCACAAGCTCAGGGCTACGGCTAATTCAGGGCAAGCTTTTTTTCGCATCAGAATGACAAGGGATGAAGGATTATTCGGATAGGCTCTAAATATGCGCCTAAAAGGCCACATATAAAGAGAACAAACAGCTTATCCAAAGGGTAGATATAAATAGTTGGACTATGAACTGAAAACTGAAAGCAGGTAACTGAAATTGGTCAAGTTATTTAGGAAAACTGGAGATAGAACAAGCAGGATGAGACTTACGGTAGAACAACGCATTGTAGCATTAGAACGTGATAACGTCGTGCTGCATGATACCATAAAACTGCTCCATAAGTTGCTAAAGGAGCAGCGAGAGTTGATACACGACTATATTACGCTAAAGGTAACATCTGCGGATACGAGTAATGAGCAAAAAGGAGCAAAAACCCGGCCTGAGGACGCTTTATACACTTTTGTTTGCAAGCAGAGATTCGACAGAATCGAAAGGGATATGGGGAGACTCCACAATTTTATAAAAAACTCGGAGTTCAGCCTCAAGGCTGGTTGAAGGTAATGTAGGGGATGTATATTTTTTACCTGTCTCGTATTGAGTCTTGACTCAGGACGCGGGCAAGTCGAGCGTTCTTTTGCAGCGTGGGCAGGCAACCTTTTTGGGTTTGAAATTCGGGGGTATTTTTAATTTCAGGCCGCAGAGGCAGGTTAAAAATACAAACTGATTTACCTTTCGCATAATGTCGCCGATCTGGCGCATTTGTTTTTTTGTACGCCGCCCTTTTTTGGTTTTAGATTCAGCTTCTCGCAGTGCAATATTCTCTTTGGTCAGGGCGGTAGGGGGGATGACCGTTTTGGTGTGCGTTACCTTTGCAAAAGCATTTGAGTAGTCTTTGAAAGATGCGCCGTGGGTCATATTGCGCAGAATCCTTACCCTCTCGGAAATCGGCGGATGTGTGCTTGTCAGGTCGGATAATTTTCTCTGCTTCTTTTTCTTGAAAGGATTGGCAATGTACATTGGTGCGGTTACCTTGTTGGCGGCAGCTAATTGCGGTGAGGGGTCATTGGCAATTTTCTCCAGCGCGCTGGCAAGACCTTCAGGGTAGCGGGTCAATCTGGCGCCTCCGGCGTCGGCGAGGTATTCCCGCTTTCTCGATAGTGCAAAATATAACAGGTATGCCATTATTGGCGCCAGGATAGCGACAACTATCGCGATTACCAGCATAACAATCTGTGCCTGGCCGCCGCCTCTGCCGCCGGATGAATATCTTCGGCCCGAACCCATCATCGAGCTGTAGAACATTCCTCGCAGAAAGACTTGTGATAGTAAGACAATTGAGCCGAGCATTACGCCGGCGAGTGTAACGAAAAGGATGTCACGGTGGAGGATATGACTTATCTCGTGTGCGATGACGCCCTGGAGCTCATCACGGTTGAGTCGGGCTAAAAGACCTGCTGTTACGGCGACCGAAGCGGATTTGGGGTTTCGGCCGGTCGCAAAGGCGTTGGGGGCTGGGTCGTTGATGATGTATATTTTAGGCATCGCAGGCAGGCCTGCAGCGATTTTCATTTCTTCAACTATATTGAACAACTGAGGATGCACATCATGGGTAACTAATTTGGCTTTGCTTGCAGCCAGGAGGATTTTGTCGCCGTTTGAAAAACTTATCAATGTGAGCACAAGCCAAATCACCGTTGCAATTATCAGGCCGAAAAAACCACCTTCGGCGCCGAAGAAACTCAGGCCAATAACAAAGCCCAGGAGCAATAATACGGCTGCCATTATCGCCATCAGGATGATGGAGTTTCTTTTGTTGGCTCTAATCAGTTCCCACATAGTTTGTAACTCATAGCTCAGTTAAGACCACCCCCAAACAAGCCTTCGGCGAACTCAGACCAGGGTTTGAGGGTGCCATCCTTTTTAGCAATACTCCCAAACAAGTTTGATGGCGCAAGACTTTCTCCACTCGCCCCAAACAAGTGTACTCGTGCTACGCAGCGAACTACTTCGCAGAGTAGTAAGGACTTGTAAATAAATCATCTTCCATTTTTGGCTGGCTGCGGCTTCGGCTGGCGGCCTCAGCAAAACTCGGACTACCAACCAGTAGTCCTGCGTTTTGCTTCCTTGCCAGCCTTGTCCTCGCTCAGCCAAAACGAAACCTAATTTCTTTACCAGTCCTAAGGGTGCCCGCTGAGTTCTAATAAAATGCAAAGCTAAATAATAATTAAAAGCTTACCTTCGGGACTTCCCGCTCGGCGGCAATTTCAATCTCGAAGAAATCGCGTTTGTCAAACTTGAACGTACCGGCAACGATGTTCGAGGGGAACATCTGAATCTTGTTGTTGAAGAACAAGACCTGGTCGTTGTAGTTCTGCCTGGAAAAAGCGATTTTGTTCTCGGTACTGGTCAGCTCTTCCTGAAGCGAGAGGAAATTCTGATTTGCCTTTAGCTCAGGATAATTCTCGACGACCAGCATGAATTTGCTGAGCGCTTCGCCGAGAGCACCTTCGGCCTTTGAGGCATCAGCGACGTTTTTGGCTCCCATAGCCTGGCTTCTTGCGTTTGTTATGGCCTCAAAAGTTCCACGCTCATGCTTCATATAACCTTTGGCGGTTTCGACAAGGTTGGGAATCAAATCGTGCCGGCGCTTTAGCTGGACGTCAATCTGTGACCAGGCATTGCTGACCTGATTGCGGAGGCGAACTAAGGCATTGTAGATGCCAATCACAAAAACGATGAGCAGAACAAGAACGGCAGCAACTATAATCAGTGCTATTCCCATAGGTTTTCTCCTTCATTGAAGCCTTTTTAGCTTTGTGCTATTTGCCACGTATTTTGAGGATTACTATCACAATAACAACGACGGCGAGGACGGCAAGCGATATCTTGGTTAACGTATTGACGGCAAGGATGGGTAATATTGTGGACATCATAATTTTATTCCTTTCATTAAGTTTAATTGTGGCCAAACATATCGGTTAATAACTTTTGAATTTTATTGTCTTTGTCCAACTCTGCTCTGTCGAAGATATCGTGCAGTTCGCCTTTGTCGAACCATAGGCCATCACCTTTGCGGCATTTGTCGATGAGCAGGTTTGGTTTGGAGGGGCCAACGATGACCTTTTTCATTTTTTTGTCGCAGATGGGACATTTTCTTATTTTTTCAGTGGACTTAGAATCGATTTTGAATGAACCAAGCAGTTGTCCGGCCTTTTCCGGCTCGCCGAGCAGGAGTTCAAGCTCGCCGGCGTCGAGCCAGATGCCGCCGCAGTCGGTGCAATAGTCGATTTCGACATCATGAAGCTCAAGAGTGATCATCGCATTTTTGCAAACCGGACAATCCATAGTTAAAGACCCAAAAGAACAGACTCAAGACCAATTGTCAATGGCCAACTCTGCTAAATCAGTGGTGAAACTCTACGATATCAACCGAGTAATTCTACTATTAAGACGCAGAACTACATAGAGAAAATCAAAAATAAAAACACAAAATTTATCTACTTGCGGTTCTATTTTGGAGCGATTACCGCTCCCTTACGGTCGCAGCTCTGTTTTGGAAAATCGCGTATATATTTTAAACCGCGTTATTTTATGTTGTCAAGGTCGTGGCGTCAAGAAAATAAGACTCAATCAAAAGATTAGCTTACTGGTTAAAAATGATATGCAAGATTCTTGGGGTGGCGTGCCGATATAATTAAGTAAAGTGGAAATATTTGTCCTTGACGAGAGCAATTTAATTGATTATTGATTGATAATTATTGGAAATCAATATACTTAAGGGCACGGAAATGATAGTTGACTGCCATACACATATAAATTGTGCTGGGGATGATGTTGAGATGTCTGAGCATTTAGCGGCAGCAGAGACGGTGGATGCGTGCATAGTATTAGCTGCCGCAGATGGGCCGAGCGAAGAGGTCAATAAGGGATTGGCCGAGTACGTGAACAAGCATAAAGAGAAAATGGTCGGTTTTGCAGTCGTAGAGCCAATGCAAGATAAAATCAGCGTTAATAATCTGAAACCTGTCAAGGATAAATTGGGACTTAAGGGGGTTGTTTTGTATTGTTCTGCGTGTGGTTTTCACCCTGCTCACAGCAGGGCGATGCGGTTTTATGAATCGGCACAGGAGCTTGGTCTTCCAGTCTTCTTTCATAACGGCGATGGTGCTCTTGGGGCGGATGCCGTTCTGGACTATGCACAGCCATATCTTTTGGATGAGGTTGCGAGAGAGTTTGCGGCTTTGAAAATTATCATCGGAAATATGGGTATGCCCTTTATTGAGCAGACATTGTCGGTAGTGGGCAAGCACGAAAATGTATATGCGGATTTGACAATAAAGCCGAGCAATGTCTGGCAAACTTATAATACGGTGGTGGCAGCGTACGAGCGAGGAGTGATGGATAAACTGTTGTTCGGTAGTGGATTCCCATTAGGCAACGCGGGCCAGTGCATGGAGACGCTGCTTGGCTTTAATATGCTTTTGGCTGATACGAATCTGCCGACGGTTCCGCGAGGTAGTATTCGAAACATCATCGAACGTGACACGCTGGAGTTGCTCGGAATAAGAGATAAGAGTATAGAGGCACAAGAAGAAAAAAGCGAAAAGACGAAAGAGCGTAAGAGCATAAAAGCGTAAGAAGACAATTACGAGCAAGGAAAGCGGGAA
This sequence comes from Planctomycetota bacterium, assembly GCA_022566315.1. Classification (GTDB taxonomy): domain Bacteria; phylum Planctomycetota; class Phycisphaerae; order Sedimentisphaerales; family Anaerobacaceae; genus NIOZ-UU13. Next base: position 12,388 of record JADFJC010000049.1, on the reverse strand, counting down.
AATAAGCAGCTATGGCTGAGCTTTTGGAAGAGCAAAGAGAAAGCTGGGGGACGCGTGGTGGGTTTATTCTGGCGGCGATTGGCTCGGCCGTGGGCCTGGGTAATCTGTGGGGGTTTCCTTATAAACTCTACAGTTATGGGGGCGGGGCGTTTCTGATTCCGTATATCATTGCTCTTCTTGTAGTTGGCATCCCCATAATGATTCTCGAGTTCAGTATCGGCCATTATACGCAGCGAGCGGCGCCTGATGCTTTTAAGCGGGGGCATAGGCGATTTGAGATGGTCGGCTGGTGGGGGATTGTTCTGGCTTTTGTAATAGTCACTTATTACCCGGTGATTTTAGCGTATTGTTTCAGCTTCCTGTGGTACAGCATCGTCGGGATTTTTAACGGCGGGGAGCTGCCCTGGGCGGGTGAGGGGATAGAAGGCGTCGAGAACGCCAAGAGTTTCTTCAATGACACATATCTGGGCAAGATTGAAGGCCCGAATCTGGGCGCTATTCGTTGGAACATTGTGTGGCCGCTTTTTATTACCTGGGTGGCGATGTACTTTTGCATATTCAAAGGTGTCAAGCTGGTTGGCAAGATTGTGTGGCTTACGGTTCCGCTGCCGTGGCTGATGCTGCTCATCCTTACCGTGCGAGGTCTGACCCTCGAAGGCAGTATGCAGGGCCTGGTGTATTATCTCGACCCTGTATGGTCTGAGCTTGCAAAGCCAATTACGTGGCGATACGCGTTCGGACAGGTGTTCTTTTCGTTGAGTCTTGCCTACGGTATTATGATTACGTACGCGAGCTTCCTTCACAGAAAAAGCGATATTAATAACAATGCGGCCATCATTAGTATTGCGGACTTTGCGACGAGTTTTGTAGCGGGGCTTGCAGTGTTTGCCACGTTGGGGGGAATGGCTTTTATGACTCAACTGGGGGACAATCCGGTTGCAGTCGAACAAGTGGCGGAAGCGGGTCCCTCACTGGCTTTTGTGGCGTTTCCGTATGCACTGGCGCAATTGCCCTATTCGGCGTGGTTCAGCTTTATTTTCTTCTTTGCACTTGTAACGTTGGGGCTTGACTCGGCCTTTTCAATGACCGAAGCAATTCTGGCCAGTGTTGTCGATAAGACAGGATGGCGCAGGAGCGTTGTTCTGCCCGTGATGAGCGTCGTGGGATTTCTGCTCGGTCTGATTTATGTGACCAAAGGAGGATTTAACTGGCTTGGCACCATCGACGGATTTGTCAACGGCACGTGGGGCATAGCATTTATGGGGCTGCTGGAGTGCGTGGTTCTGGGCTGGCTGTGGCGGATTGGGACGTTGCGACGGCACGCCAACAGCCATAGCGACTGGAAATTGGGCAAATGGTGGGAATATCTGATCCGGATGGTTATCCCTGTTGCCCTTGGCACACTTTTCTTCTGGCAACTTTTTGACGACATCAAAGGTGAAGGATTCTTGAGGACGCCGGAGGGCGACTGGATATTGACAAACTGCGTCGGGCTGGGGGTTGTAGCGTTGGTGCCCATCGTGGCTATCATTCTAAGCCTGGTCAGGGGCCGGACGGACATCAAGGAGCCGGAGCGGCCTGAGCAGAACCTGGTCGTTGGTGGCAAACGTGAAGGGGCAATCGCATTTTTCGCGGCGTCAATTATTGCAATTTTGCTCGTTCTTTGGTTTACTGCCCCAATATCGCAGGCGGCAAAGCAAGTGATTCTTTGGCTGTCCTTGGTCGGCGGCGTGGCTGCGATGCTGCTGGCCAACTACGTCCTGGACAAGCACCATACTTCCACGAGCCAGGCATCCTGGCTGGCAAGATGGGCGGGGATAATGGCAGCTATGGACATAAGCGCAGCTATTGCGATAGTCCTGGTTGGCCTGACGGATGGGGTGGAAATTGAGGAAACGACAGCACCGATTCGCGACAAATTGAGCGGCGTTTCTTATATCATTCTTGCGGTCGTGTTCCTGATCATCGTAGGCGGCCTGGGCTGGTGTTTTTACAAGGCTTTGGCAGCGGCCGGCAGGGATACAGGAATTCAACATCCCGACGAAGTCGGTGACGAGAAACAACGAATTTAGTTTTTAGTTATGAATTTTTAGTTTTTAGTGAAGTTTTGCAAAAGTCTTGTTATTAGTGAGTTCAGCACTAAGAACTCAAAGCTATAATTATGTGCTATTTTGGTTTGAAACCTTTGACGTCATTGCCGGTGTATTTGTTGCAGGCCTTTTCCAGGTCAACATCGCTTATGTTCGCCAGCGTGCACAGCCAGGCGAGGACATCTGCAAATTCCTCCTCTTTATTTTTTTGGTCATTGGATGCCAGGGCGGTAGCGAGTTCTCCGACCTCTTCAATAAACCACATAAACGTGGCGGGGATGCCTCTTTGCCGGTCTCGCTTTTCGTATTTTTTGGAAATGAAACGTTGAAATTCACTGATATTCATTTGGTAAGTTCCCAATTTGCAGGTACACAGGGCATAAGTTTCCTTGTGCTCTTATATTCTACTTTCTATCCTTTATTAGTAAGGCAAGGTTCAAAAAATATATCAGGGTTGAAAATGGACAAAAGCTCATAGGATTATTAAGTTTTTATGTTCCAAATTGCAAGGACTTTCTCTCTACAATAGAGGAGATTTGCAAATTTCGGGAAATGGCTTCAAATTGCAGGAGTTTTTTCAACAAATAGCTAAATGACCCAAAATTTTTTCCAGGCGTGTAAAAAACTTGACATCCGAAATGTCCTAACGTAAGATTCCCATACAATTTTACAGTTTTATTAGGGAGTTTACTATGGCTGAGATTAAGCCGAGAATAAGCGTTGAGTATGCCGAGAAAGCGACGATAATTAGTTTTACCGACGAAAAAATCCTCGAAGAAAGTGACATTAAGGCCCTTCAGGATTCGATTATGTCAGTTGTTGAGCAAACGGAGCGAATAAATCTGATTTTGGATTTTGGCAACGTCCGGTTTTTGTCCTCTGCTGTTTTAGGGCTTTTAATAAGGCTTAGCAAGAGGATTTACGAACACGATGGCCAACTAAAACTTTGTAATATAACCCCAAAGATATTCGAGATTTTTAAAATAACAAGGCTGACTAAAACCTTCGATATTTATAAAGATGTCGAAGGTGCAGTCGAAGATTTATCTTAAGCGAATTAGGCGAAGGATTTTTTGTTTCGCTTATGGTATCAAAAATACCAAACAATTGCTCGATAGTTACGAAAAGCAGGCCGTTGGCTATTGTCAAGGTGTGCGAGCAGGTTCTTTCTGATCTCGAAGCCAACGGTTTCAGCAATGATGATATTTTTGCGGTTCATTTGGCCCTGGAGGAGGCTTTTCTTAATGCCGTCAAGCACGGTAATAAAATGGACCCCACCAAAAAGGTTAAGATTGACTATTCCGTTGGTTTAGATAAAATTGAGATTTCCATGACGGACGAGGGGGATGGGTTTGAACCGGCATCAGTAGCGGATCCGCGATACGGCGAGGGCCTTTACAAGCCGGGCGGGAGAGGATTGCTGCTTATGAACTCGTATATGGATATGGTTAAGTTCAACGAAAAAGGCAATAGTTTGTATATGACCAGATATAAGGAAAAACCGCGACTGACAAAAAGTCAGGACAGAACAAAGGTATAATCAAGTGCAGTTGCTTGCCGACGAAATCAAGAGAAAGATGATTAGCAGAGTTTTTATTTTTTTCAGTTGTTTGTTTGTTTTAGGCGGTTGTATGTACAATGACGAGCCGATGCCGGAGATTGTACACAGCCCCAGCTCCAGGTCCAGACTTATTCTGCCGAGGGTTGTAAATCCGAAACCAAGCCGTGTAAGTGCTTATAAAAATATACCAAGAGACTGGTTACCGCCTTCGCAGTTGGAAAAAAAATGGATTGCTGTGGTGGTACATCACTCAGCAACAGAAAACGGAAATGCAGCTATATTTGACAAGATGCACAGAGAACAATACCACTGGGAAGGGATCGGCTACGATTTTGTTATAGGTAACGGCACAGACAGCGGCGACGGCCAGGTTGAGGTAACGTTTCGCTGGCGAAAGCAGATTCCCGGCGCTCATTGTCGGGCAACGCCCAACAATTGGGCCAATAAAAATGGCGTAGGAATTTGCCTTGTTGGCGATTTCAATCGCACAGTACCTACGGCGCGACAGATGCAGTCCCTTTTGAAATTGATTCGCTTTCTACAAAAACGATATGGAATTCCGAGAAGCCGTATTTATGGCCATAACAGCACTCCGGGAGCGCGAGTAACTGACTGTCCTGGTAAAAGGTTCCCGATGGCCAGGGTAAGATAGATGCTAATTTCTTTACCAGTCCTTAGTTTCTGAATTTGTACCTATATCCACGTTCAGGCAGTTAGCCCCCGCTTACGCGAGGGTCCCGATTTTCTCGGGACTGCGTCCTATAAACTAACTTTCAAACTCCGCAATTGCGCTTTTTTGGCAGGATTAAACCAAAATATCACTGCTGAGAAAGTCGCCGTGTGATTATACCGAAATTTCTGTTGGTGCGAAATAAATTTGAAATTTAAGATTTAAGATTATTTTGCTAAGGAGCCGTCCGAATGGATATATATGAGTCGCTGTGTTCTCCCGGCATTGAGCTAACCGAGCAGATTGCACGGCAGATTTTTGAAGTTCTGTCCGAGTGCGGACCTATAGTGGTAATTATGGACTCCGAGGGCAACAACTGGCCCAGCGACCCGGAAGAATTTGCCAAGCTGAACATCAGCGAGTCGTTTTTGAAAGAACTTTGCGCTAAGATTGATGACGGTGCTGAGCCGGTCGTAACCGAAGTAAATGATTGCAGCGTGATTGCTACACAATTGGCAACAGAACGGAGCAATTGTGGATATGTGATTATCGCTCTGCCACAATACAGTCCTGAATCAACCTTGGTAAATATCGATTTGATTGAAATGCTGCTAAATCAAATTGGCTTGATAGCCAAACTAATCGAGAAGAACCATTTTCTTTACGAAGTTCAAATGAAACACTACCGCCTATGCGGTCAGAGCGAGATAGCTTTGAATTGAAATGCCTAAAGTGAGCTAAAGTACCTAAAGTGAACTAAAGTTATAAAAAAAGAATGTCCAATATCGAATGACCAATAGCAAACTTCTCCACAGTCCTAAGGACTCCTTACGAAGGACACCTTGCGGTGGATATTCATTATTCATTTTCATTCTTTTTAACTTTAGCTCACTTCAGGCACTTTCTAACCAGGGACCCCGATGTATCGGGGTTGTTTTTGCAATGGAACGAATATGTGTAGCCGCCAGGCGGTATTCTTCTGCATTTGGTAAGTGCTCCAACATTAGCGGAGTACGAGGGAATTTGCTCAATTCTCTCAAAAACGTATCATAGTCCAGTGCTCCCAATCCCGGACGAACCTCATCGAGATGGGTAATGAGTTTTGTGCTCAGAAGAATGTCTTTGGCATGGCAGCTTCTAATATAGGGGCCAAGTTTTCTAAAACATTCACGGATAAGTTGTCCGTTCTTAAAATATCTCTGTGGACTGCAGATGAGATTGACAGGGTCGAGATGGACGGCAAATCGCCTGCGGTCAATGGCTTTTAGTAAGCGTAAATATGAATCAGGGGAGTCCGGATAGGCCCACGGCATAGTTTCCAATGTAAAATATGTCCTGGTTGGTTTGACATCATCAATGATGGCACGTGTTGTTTCGACAATCATATCGAATGTTTCTTCGGTGAGGTTTATCGGAGAAGGGCCGGCCCAAAGTTTGCCTCGCGAACCGCTAATATTTACGCAGCAGTTGGCCCCGATTCTCTCTGCCAGAGCCAATTGCCTGCGGCATTTTGCCAGGGCTGCCCGGCGTGTTTTTTCGTCGGGGCTGATTGGATTGCTCCATGCTCCGACTTCGGCGATGATTATGTCTGCTTTTTTAGCTGCACGGGCATAGGCACTGACGAGGTCGTCTTTTTCTCCGGCGCCCACGGGGCAGTAGGCGGCATTGTAGCCAAGTTTCTTGATAGCATTTACCCAGGTGTCCGGGCTGTCAAATTTTTCAAACGTGGGACCTCCCAGTCGCAATAATGGAAGTTTTGTCTGTGCAGCCGATAATTTAGTCACTGACGTATATGCCAACGCGGTTGCGCCCATCAGCGAATTTTTTATAAAAGTGCGCCGGGGCATCGTTTTTTTCTTGCTCAGCATTTTTGGTCCTTTCCTTAAAGTGGCAATGCGCCGTAGTGGCGGTTCGCGAACCGCCCCTACATTAATCAAAATCTATGGATGAGATTTTATCACATAAACCTGCCTGCCGGTAGGCAGGGATGATAAATTCAGCAAAAATTTGAAGCCTGCCTGCCGGCAGGCAGGGATAACCAAAATCAATCCCGATAAAATCGGGAAAGTTTGAATTGCGTTTAGGGAAGTAATTGCTATAATAGCGGATAGCATAGAGCGTACAGCGGATAGAAAAAAGAAACTATACGCTAAACGCTATACGCTAATACGCTTACGCTATACGCTGAACGCTAAAGAAGCTGAGGATAAAATTGAAATTCCAGGTTTTTAAGAACGGCAAGGTAGTTGACAAGTTTGCATTATGCGGCGCTTATCTTTTCGGCGGCGATGGAATCGGTATCCGTCGAGCCAAGATTAGCTTTAAGAACGGTTTTATCGAGTGTAAAAGGCCTAATCTGGAAACGGCAGGACTGGCTTTGCTGTGGCCTATAGACGGTTTTGGCAAGGTGCTTTTGCCAACAACCTGCCTGCCTGAAAGAGAGCGTCCGTATAATTTGAATGTGGAGATAACGCGTGCAAAGCTAATGCAAATCGTCAACAAGCGGGAGGACTGGGAATCTCAAATCTCAAATTTCAAATTTCAAATTGGCTTAGGAGATATTTGCAAAGAGGGCCAGGATTTATTTATTCGTGCGATTCAAAATATTTCAGATGCGCCACAGTCGTCTAAACTGGCAGACGAATCGCTTAAAAAAGCTATACTTTTTTCTGAAAAGCTGGCGATAAAACAGGCGGAATCGCTTTTTGAGACGAGGGGCACAAACCATGGTTTTGGCCGAGGCTGCCTTGGCTGCAAAGTGGACCTTAGGGAGATTGATAATCCTATATATATCGAGAAGCTTCTGGAATTGTTCGGGTCTGTAACGATTCCAATAAACTGGTCCCAAATAGAGTCTCACAAAGGCAGTTATGATTTTTCGACGATAGATGCATGTGTTGATGTGCTTGGTCAAGAGAAGTTGACGCTCAGCGCAGGGCCGTTGCTTTGTTTCTCAAAAGAGTATCTGCCCAGGTGGCTGCTTCACAGCAGAGCGGATTTTGAGAGGATTCGGGAATCTGCGTATCGATTTGTTTCAGAGGTGGTCGCTCGCTATAGCGGGGTTGTTCGTGCGTGGTATGCCATAAGTGGTCTGAATATATTTAATCATTTCGGTTTCAGGTTCGAACAGATTTTGGAAATGACGCGTGCGGCTAATATGGCAGTGAAACAGGGCAGCGACAGGGCATTGAAGATAATAGAAATCAGCAACCCGTGGGGCGAATATTATACGACAATCCCCAACAGCATTCCGCCATTGGTGTATATGGATATGGTTGTGCAGAGCGGGATTAATTTTGATGCGTTCGGGCTGCAAGTACGGTTTGGCAAAAATCAATCGGGTATGCACGTTAGAGATATGATGCAAGTATCGGCAATTCTGGATTCGTTTGCGCCTATAGCCAAACCCTTGTATGTAACCGGTGTGGAAGTTCCAAGCCAAAATGGTACCGGTTTACAGGCTGGGAAAGTTGCCGGCGTATGGCATGAGGAGTGGAACCAGTCGCGACAGGGGGAATGGATCGAGAAGTTCTATAAAATAGCGCTCAGCAAGCCATTTGTTAACTCGGTAACATATTCGAACCTCACCGATACCCAGGACAGTGCCATAGCCAACGGCGGTTTGTTGACGGCCCAGCTCGAACCCAAAGAATCATATCGAATGTTGAAGAGACTGCACGATGAGATTTTCAGCCGATAAATAAATCTTGGCTTTTATAGTTCGAAGGAGCGACGCAAAAAGATATGATAGAAGCCAGGCAAAAGAGTATTCAATCATTTGCGTTTGTTATTAGTGTGTGTGTGGCTGTTTGTTTTTCCCTGTGTTATGTTTCTGAGTTTGTCAGGTCTTCTCAAAGCTGTGAGATTGAATTAGAGGGCCGAATAAATCCAAACGATGTGCCTGTGGTGAGTTTGGTGAGGTTGCCCGGCATTGGTATCTCACGAGCCGGGGCGATAGTGGCGTATCGCGAGAATTTCGGTGGAAAAAACGGTGGAAATCCAGCCTTTAGAAGTTGCAATGATTTGCAAAAAGTCAAGGGCATAGGCCCCAAAACGGTGCAGAATATAAGCGAATGGCTGAAGTTCGAATAGAATATGACATACAGCGTGTTTAGCGGATAGGTAAAGAAGGAAATGAGCGAGTGGGAAGTTGACAAACCATTAGGGCAATGCTGCGGCACCGGCAGGAAAATCGAGCACGGCGAAGAATACTTCGGCGCTCTGGTAGAGATTGACGAAGGACTGCAACGGCGGGATTTTTGCGCTGATTACTGGGAGAATGAAAAGCCGAATGTGTTTTGTTACTGGAGAAGCAAGCTGCCGCACCCCGACCAGAAAAAGCAGATATTCGTTGATGACGAGATGCTGATGGCTTTTTTTGAGCGGTTGGAAAATGAGACTGGGCAGGAGAAAGTAAATTTTCGATTTGTTTTGGCACTAATTTTGATGCGAAAAAGGCGGTTGAAATACGATGCTACGGGAGTCGAAAACGGAAAGGAAATCTGGCGTTTGAGGATAGTAGGCGAAAAGGAGATTATCGAGGTGATAAATCCACATCTTGATGAGGAGCAAGTCGAGCAGTTATCATCACAGATAGGTCAAATTTTACAGACGGATTTGTAAGGGCGTATTGTGTATCTCGTATCGAGAAAGCGGATTTGGAGTTTGTTAAGATGCCAGGAAAATTTATTCCATTCATTGTTGTAGTAATACTGATTTTTGCCGGCTGTGCGCCCGAGATACAAAAGCCGATAGAGGTCGTTCCGGGCAAAGAATCTGTGGCCGAGGCGTTGTCTGTTCTGAAAGCACGCTCACAAAATGCAGTGCCGCTGAGAGCCAGGGGGCGGTGTCTTTTGCAGTATTATGATGCAGGCAAGAAAAAACGTAAAAAAGAATCCCTTACGGTTTTAGTTTTGGTGAAACCGCCTGTTGAAATTTACCTGCAGGGTGATGCGACTCTTGTCCCAAAAGCTATAATTCTCGGCTCGAATGAACGTGAGTTTTGGATGTTAATGAGGCCAAAAGAAATCAGCACTTACTGGTTGGGTACATGGTCTGAAAAGGATTCTTCCGAAGGACTCTTGATAAATCCCAAAACTTTATTTGAAGCACTTGGGATTTTAGAAATAGAAGCAGAGGAGAATTGGTCTTTGTCGAATGAAGGCGCTTTTGATGTACTTACAAGACGAGAGCGTGGCGTGGTAATCAAAAAAATATACATCTACAGGCGTGATTATCTGGCAAAAAAAATCTTGTATTTCGATTCGACCGGTCAGGCTGTGGCTTATACGGAACTGGGGGATTACAAAGAGGTATCCGAGGATTTTTTTGTTCCTGCCTCGATAAAGATTATCACATTTGGGCAGAACAACAGCGAAGATTCACTCAGTATTAATCTTGACCTTAAGTCTATAAAACCGGCGAAATTCAATGAGAGGCAGCAGAAGATCTATTTCAATCCACCGTCGCAGGGAGGGTTTAAGCACATTTTGATAAGCGAGGGTGGAAAGTGGATTGAACAACGACGGTGAATAAGAAGAACGGAGTTTGTATATGGCCAAGATGGGTTTGAGAGAGAGAATTAAGCAAGGTTTATTTTTATTGGATGGAGCAATGGGAACCCAACTGATTGCTCGCGGGGTTGAAGTGGATAAGTGCAGCGATTATCTAAATGTCGAGTTGCCTGATGTTGTTTCTGATATTCACCGCAGCTACTTCGAGGTAGGCAGTGATGCAGTTATTACCAATACATTCGGGGCCAATAAATATGCTTTGGGACGGCATGGGTTAGCGGAGGAGGCTTCTAAAATAAATAGTGCAGGCGCTCAAATAGCTCGGCGGGCAGCGGGGGAGGAAAAGTATGTATTGGGCGATATTGGGCCGAGCGGAGATTTTCTGGAGCCTTTGGGAAGTTTGGAGCCGGAGGAATTGAAAGAAGCTTTTGCCCAGCAGGCAAAAGCACTTTTGGATGGTGGTGTGGACGGTTTTATAATCGAAACGATGACTGCCCTTGAGGAAGTAGCCGTTGCGATCGAAGCGGTGAAATCTGTCAGCGGGGTGGTGCCGGTGCTTGCGTCGATGTCTTTTGACAGGGCCGGCGATGATTTTAAGACGATGATGGGCGTTGACGTCGAAACGGCGGTTGCAAAAATAGTCTCATCAGGGGTTGACGCGGTAGGATTTAACTGTGGGACAGTCTCACTTGATGAATATGTAGAGCTGGCGGAGAAGTTTGTTTCAGCGGTGCAGGCGCTGTCGGTCGATGTGATAGTTTATGCTGAGCCTAATGCAGGCAAGCCGGAATTAGTCGAAGACCAGACTGTCTATAAGGTATCGCCTGAGGATTTTGCGGCGGCGGCAGAGAAGATACATTCAGCCGGCGTGAACATCATCGGCGGTTGCTGCGGAACCAGTCCAGCACATATTAGAGCAACGGCTGAAAAGCTAAAAAGCTGATTGTTGGACAAAGCGTTTTATCAGGTAGTGTTCAGGAATTTTGCGATTTGGTTGATGCTTTTGGCGGTGGCACCCTGGTTCTTTCTGATTACTTCTCGTCCGTTTTGGGCGATCCTGTCGGCGAATTCCTGTTCGCTGAGGCATTTTTGCATTGTTTGAAGCAGTTCCTGTTTGTCTTTAACCATAATGGCACCGGTGTCGGCTAAAAGTGCATCAACGGTCTGCTTGAAATTAAAGGCGTGTGGACCGAATATAGTGCATTTGCCGAGAGCGGCGGCCTCGGCCATATCAGAGCCGCCCATTGGTACGAGAGACCGGCCAACGAAGATTATCGTTGCGAGTGAGTAAAATTTTCGCAAGTCCCCCATCGTGTCGCCCAGGATTACCACCTGGTTGTTGGCTGGTGGTGGGGCGGTATTGTTTTTTATCTGGCTGTAGCGGATTAAGGGAAAACCCCTGTGCTCTATGAGTTGTGCAACTTCATCAAACCTTTCAGGTTTACGGGGTACAATTGCCAAACGCAGGTCACTAAACTGGTTTTGTTGTTTTAGATTCTGATAGACGTCGAGCAATATTTTTTCTTCATCGTTTCCTGTGGCACCTGCAACCCATAATCTTTCGTTGCCAATATCGAGTTGTGCTGCAAGGGCATCGCTGCCTTCAACGTTGTCGGTGATCTGAGCTGTGTCGTATTTTAGTGAGCCGGTTACAATTACTTTTTCATCAAGGCAGCCGAGTTCTTTGAATCGCCGGGCATATTGTTCGGTTTGGGTGAGAATAAGACTTATTTTTCCAAATATTTTCTTGGCGATAGGCTTTATTTTTTTGTATCTGGAAAAACTTTTGTTACTCATTCGGCCGTTGACAACAATGACGGGGATGTTTGACTGCTGTGCGATGTGAACAAAATTGGGCCAAACTTCCAGTTCCATCAGCAGACAGATTGCCGGGCGAATATTGCTGAATGCGCGTCGCATTATCCGGGAAAAATCAAAGGGAAAAAAGAAAACCTGGTGGTTCTCACTGAAAAGGTTGGTCGCACGGGCAAAGCCGGTATCGGTCGTAGTGCTGATTACGATTTCGAAATCGGCGAATCTGTTTTCAAGCTCTTTGATGATTGTCTTGGCTGCGTTGACCTCGCCTACACTAACAGCGTGGAGCCAGATACATTTTTTTGTGGGACTTCTGCGGGTGATTTTACCAAAACGCTGGTCCCAGCCGGTGCGGTAGCGTTTGTACCTGACGGCTCGATATATAACCACAGGGCTATAAGCCGCCGCAGCTAATAAATACAGCAAATCCACGGCAAATCTCATTTGGTCATCCTAATAAAGGAGTAAACGGGTTAATAATCGGTAAATGATATTTATAAAGCACGACTATGTCAAACAATTGCCCGACTGTGTAAGCGGGGGTGTGGCCGGATTTTCCGGTAAGCGATTTTAAGTTCATTTTGGCCTTTGAAGAAATTGGGTTTGAATTGGGTTTGTTTTTTGGGCTGTGAAAACATCTTTTTTCTGTAATCCTTTGTTAAAGTTAAGTTTACGTTCATTTTTGGCATTTTGGAAATTGGGTTTGTTTATTCGGACTACAAAATCATCTTTTTTTCTG
>JADFJC010000161.1 GCA_022566315.1 Planctomycetota bacterium | reverse complement strand
AAAGCTATCGGTTGCCCAGTTTGCCAAACAACTTGGAGTCTTCGGTGCAAGTATTTACCGATGGGAAAAAAATCCTGAAAGACTGAAACTGCAAAATAATACACTACGGAAACTGGCAAAGCTTCAGCAGCAAGCCAACAGGAAATAGTTCGATAACACAAAGGATTATAAAAAAGATTATACGTGCCTTGCTCAAAAATTCGTGTTTGTTTATTTACAAGGGCTTATGTACATCAGATTTCGTTGGTATAGAATTGAACCTAGGACGAAAACTTTTTGGAAAACGTCGCAGTTTGACTTAAAGCGAAGAGATTGATCGCATTCAGTGCGTTTCTTTGCAAACGACAATGGCAGATACAACTAACCCGAACATTACATTCTTTAAGATTAATTTCCTCTATAATACCGTCCAGCGAGCTTGGATTCGTTTTCACACCGCCGGCGCAACATCTGAGTAAGATACAGGAGGTCAAAACATGACACAACAATTTGCACATCGGCTCATGTTCGCCGCCGTTCAGGCCGGTGAAATTGAGCAGGTGAAATCACTCTTGGCGAAGAAGGCAATCGTAACAGCAACCTTACTACAAGGACTGTGCGTGTTTTGTACGGTTTTTGCCCAGACCATTACTTCAGCCGGCAATTTGTTCCCTATTGAGCTTCGTTGCGAATATGCCCGGAATCCTGTTGGTGTGGACGTAACACAACCGCATCTTTCCTGGATGCTCGAAGGCACAATACGTGGCCAAAGTCAGACCGCCTTCCAAATCCTTGTCGCTTCCTGCATGAAGACCTTGACAAGGGATGAAGGGGATTTGTGGGATAGCGGGAAAATGGCTTCCAACGAGACAATCCAGATTCTCTATCGGGGCCGCCCATTAAAATCCTCACAGCAAGTGTTTTGGAAAGTTAGAGTTTGGGACAATGATGACGATACGTCGGTCTGGAGCCAACCAGCAACCTTTGTAACGGGATTGCTTTCTGGCGACGATTGGCAGGCGAAATGGATCACCGCGAATCGAACCGACAAAGACCCTCTGCCCATCTTCCGAAAACCGGTTCGACTTAGTAAACCTGTTAAAGATGCGATAATTCATATATGCGGATTAGGCCACTACGAGTTGAAAATAAACGGCCGGCGCGTAGGGGATTACCAGATGGACCCGGGCTGGACGAACTATCGCAAGACGTGCCTGTATAGCTCATACGACGTAACAAGTCTTCTGGAAAAAGGCGATAATGTAATCGCCGTGTTTCTCGGCAACGGCATGTACAACGTACCCGGAGGACGTTATACGAAGTTCAAGGGCACATTTGGTCCACCGAAACTTATCTGCCAGATGCACGTTACTTTCGTCGATGGTTCAACCCGGGTAATTGCTTCAGACGAAACGTGGAAATATGCGTTGGGGCCGATCGTATTCACGTGTATCTACGGCGGAGAGGATTATGATGCGCGGTTAGAGCAGGTCGGCTGGGACCAACCTGGTTTTGATGACCGGACGTGGTCGGCAGCTAAGGTGTGCGAAGGTCCCGGCGGCAATCTTGTGGCCCAATACGCGCCACCAATTAAGGTGGCTGACTACCTGCCTGCTGTGGCAATTCTGCGCCTTGAAGAAGGTCAATACGAGATTGATTGTGGAACTAACTTGTCTGCCCGGCCGCTGATAAAGGTAAGAGGATCCGCTGGTAAACAGGTTGTCATCACGTGTGCTGAAAAACGCGGTCAGCCGTGGACCCATAACAAAGGACACGTTTATACTTATACACTTAAGGGTCAGGGTGAGGAGGTCTTTCGACCCCGCTTCACATATTTCAGCTTCCAGTACCTTTACATTTCAGGCGTGGACCGACCGGATGATGCTAAGAATGGGCAGCAGCGAACACTGCTGTTGGAGGCGGGTAGCGAATTCCTCACAAGTTCAGCGGCCGCGGTTGGCGAATTCGAATGCTCAAATGCACTACTTAATGATATCAACGCTATGATCAATCGTTCGGTGCGCAGTAACCTGCAAAGCATTCTAACAGACTGTCCGCATCGTGAGAAACTGGGTTGGCTGGAAGTGTCCCACCTGATGGGACCTTCGATTTTCTACCACCGTGATGTCCATCGCCTTTATCGAAAGATCTGCCGTGATACGACTGAGTCGCAGTTGGACAATGGCTTTGTTCCCAATATCGCGCCGGAGTACACACGATTCAAAGGTGCGTTCTTCGAATCGCCCGAATGGGGCAGCGCCTGTGTGCAGTTGCCGAATCTGCTATACAAGTGGTACGGAGATCGTGACATCGAAAAGCAGCAGTATGAGACCATGAAGCGATATGTACACTATCTGGCGTCAACGCGCAACGAACAGGGACTGGTCAAGCCGGGATTGGGCGATTGGTATGACTGGACGCCAGAAGCTGGTCACCAAGGCGCATCCCAGTTGACGCCGAGCGAATTGCCTGCCACGGCGTTTCTGTACGATAATGCCCGAATCTTGAATCGTGTTGCCGAGAGGATGGGTAAAAAAGCGGACGCCGCGGAGTTTGATGAACTCGCCCGGCAGGTACGGGAGGACTTCATTAAGGCCTATTATAAGCCCGCCGACCACTCTATTGCCACGGGATCTCAGGCTGCTCTGGCTACGGCGCTTTATTTCGACCTGGTTCCTAAAGAAGACCGTATAAACGTGCTGGCCAATCTGATTACAGAACTTGAAGAAGCACAGTATCGCCAAACCACCGGGGAGGTCTGCTTTCGCATGCTCGTGCAGGCACTTGCGGAAGGGGGACGCTCTGATGTGGTTTATCGAATGATCAATCGCACTGATTTACCAGGCTACGGTTATATGCTCAAACTTGGTTTTAAAACACTTTCCGAAAGATGGGACAAACCGGGCTCATCGATGAACCATTGTATGTTCGGCCACATCCAGGAATGGTTCCAAAATTCAATAGTTGGCATTCGACAGGCCCCGGACTCCATCGGCTTCAGGAGCTTACTGCTTCGGCCGGAGCCTGTCGGTGATCTGACTTCCGCCTCGGGACACTATGACAGTATTCACGGCCGAATTGAAAGCTGTTGGCGGATCGAGGACAACTGCTTCTATTGGCAGTTTACTGTGCCGCCGAACACTACTGCTGAGGTGCACGTGCCGGCAACCGACGCCGAAAAAGTAACCGAAAGCCACCGCCCCGTGGCCCAGGTTCAAGGCATTGTGTTTTTACGCATGGAACCAGCTCGCGAAACCAAAAAGAGTTTCAGGCGAGCTGTCTTCAAAGTTGGCTCCGGCAAATATAAATTTTACTCTCGTTTTTGAATCAACTTATCAATAGAATACTTCAAGGATGGCCAATATATGGAAAACTCTTTGTGCTATCGATAGGCTTGTTTACATAAGTCTTTCGATATAGCTGAGGCGTTCGCCGCCGGCGGAACAGCTAAGCTGTTGAAGGTCGAAGTCAACGAACTCGAATCGATCTGGAAGAAGTAGTTATCAGTCTCCGCCCGGCAAAGAAACGCTTGGAAGAAAG
This sequence comes from Planctomycetota bacterium, assembly GCA_022566315.1. Lineage (GTDB taxonomy): Bacteria > Planctomycetota > Phycisphaerae > Sedimentisphaerales > Anaerobacaceae > NIOZ-UU13. The sequence goes on along the minus strand of JADFJC010000161.1, from coordinate 3,736 downwards.
GGGATATGTGATGCGCATCACAAGAAGCATCTCTGCAGTGGATACACATGTCTGCGGTGAACCGGGCCGAGTGATTGTCGGCGGAGTGCTGGATGTGCCAGGCAATACCATTTTCGAAAAGAAGTGCTACCTGGAAGCACACGCCGACCACCTACGGAAGATGATGTTGCGTGAGCCGCGAGGTTATCCGGCGTCGAACTGCAATTTGATTCTCCCAGCCTGTCATCCCGATGCGGATGCTGGCTTCGTCATCATGGAACAAGTGGAATACCCACCGATGTCGGGAACCAACACGATCGCTGTCACGACCGTGCTGCTGGAAATGGGTATGATCCCGGCTGTCGAGCCGGTTACCGAGCTCACGCTGGAGTCGCCAGCTGGGCTCATTCACGTCCGTGCCGAGGTTCGGGACAACAAGGTCAAGTCGGTGACTTTCGAGAACGTCCCCGCATTCGCAGTGCACATCGACGCGAAGATCAAAGTCCCCGAGCTGGGCGAGGTCACGGTAGATGTCGCCTACGGTGGGATGTTCTACGTGATCGCAGAAGCGTCTCAGTTCAGTCTGAAGATAAAGCCAGACAGCGCCGGTGAGATCACACGCATCGGGGAGATGATTAAGGCCGCTAGCCAAGAACAACTGCCCACCGTCCACCCCCAGCAGCCGGAGATTGCCGGCGTGACGATATCGCAGCTCTCGTCCCCGTCTTCCAGCCCGGATGCGGACATGCAAAACGCGGTCGTTGTCTCGACGGGCAAGCTGGATTGGAAACGACCCGAGACATGGACCGGCGCCTGTGATCGCTCGCCCTGCGGCACCGGCACATGTGCAAAGATGGCGACGCTTTACGCCCGTGGAAAGCTAAGCCTGCACCAACCGTTTCGACACGCGGGGATTCTTGGCACTGTCTTCACGGGCGAATTGATTCGCGAAGTGGATATCGGTTCTCCTTACCCGGCCGTGGTACCGACACTCAGCGGACGGGCGTGGATCACCGGCACCGCCAACTACATGCTCGATCCAGACGACCCCTTCCCGGAAGGATTCACCGTGGGAGATATCTGGGGCGGCGAGCTTTGATATGTGAGATGCTTGTTAATAGGAATTGTTGTCATGATTTGCTGTTCGATCCGGATTACCATTGCCTTACTGCTGGGTTTTGCCGCAGCCGCCTCGGCGCAACGCCAGATGGAAAACCTTACTCGCGGGATTGTGGCCGTCAAGCAACCCGGGGGCGGTGTTTATATTGGCTGGCGACTGTTCGGGACCGACCCCGAGACAGTCGCCTTCAATCTCTACCGCGTTGCCGGCGGCAGCGCGCCGATCAAGGTCAATAAAAAACTGATCGCGAGTACCACAAACTATGTTGATAGCGAAGCCGACACCAATCAAGCGCTCCAGTACTTTGTCCGGCCGGTGTTGAACGGCAAGGAGCTGGCACCCTCCAAGCCGGCTCACATCTGGGACAACAATTACCTCGAAATCCCGATCCGGCGCATCCCCGGATACCGGCCCGGCGATGCCTCGATAGCTGATTTGGACGGAGATGGCGAATATGAGATCGTTCTGCACCAGGTGTCGCGCGGCCGTGATAATGCTTTTGCCGGCTTCACCGGGACGCCCATCTTCGACGCATATAAGATGGACGGCACGCACATGTGGCGCATCAACCTGGGAATCAACATCCGCGACGGCGAGCACTACACGCAGTTTATGGTCTATGACCTGGACGGCGACGGCAAGGCCGAGATGGCTTGCAAAACTGCTGACGGCACAATGGACGGAACAGGACAGATCATCGGTGACAAGGACAAGGACTGGCGTACCTACAAGGAGGGCGACCGGACTCACGGCCGTATCCTCGATGGTCCCGAGTTTTTCACTATCTTCGACGGCCAAACCGGCGCGGCGTTAAAAACGGTTGATTATATACCCAACCGCTACCCGATCAACGGCTGGGGAGGCATCGGTGGAAATGGCGGTAACGACAACTACGGCAACCGCTGTGACCGATTCCTGGCCTGTGTTGCCTACTTGGACGGCGAGCGCCCGAGCGTGGTGATGTGCCGCGGTGTCTACGGCCGGATTGTCCTGGCTGCATGGGACTGGCGCGACAGAAAGCTGACCAGCCGCTGGGTCTTCGACTCGGGCATCAGCTACCCTCCCTTCGAGGATGCCTCGCCTTACTCAGGCATGGGTGGCCACTCGCTGTCAGTGGCTGACGTGGACGAGGACGGAAAAGATGAGATCGTTTACCACTCGATGGTCGTTGATGACAACGGCCAAGGGCTTTACTCCACCGGGTTGCGACATGGTGACTCGATGCATATCAGTGACATGTACCCCGACCGTCCCGGCCTGGAGGTCTTCACAATCCACGAAAACGAGGATGAAACCGTTCGGTTCAAGACCCCCGGTGCGGCGATGCGCGATGCGCGCACAGGCAAACTCCTTTGGAAGCACAGCCCCGGCGTCGACGTCGGCGGGGGCATGGCGGCCGACATCGACCCTCGCCACCGCGGCTACGAGGCCTGGGGTGGGCCGGGAGGCCTGCGTAACTCACGCGGTAACGAGATAGGCCCCAATCCGCGCTCGAGCGGTTTTGTAATCTGGTGGGACGGCGACCTGCTGCGCGAGCTGCTCACTCGTTCTACTGTCAGCAAATGGAACTGGGAAACAGGCGCCGAACAAAGGCTCTTCGCGACCGGAGCTCAGGGTGGCGGACGCGGCCCCAACATCATGGGTGACTTCATCGGCGACTGGCGCGAGGAACTGCTGGTGACCACTACCGACGGTAGGGCCCTGCGACTCTACACCACGACGATTCCGACTGAACACCGCATCTACACTCTGATGCACGATCCACAATACCGCCTGGCGATCGCCTGGCAGAATGTGGTCTATAACAAGCCGCCGCATCCGGGTTTCTTCCTCGGTAATGGGATGGCGCCGCCACCGCGCCCCAACATCTACCTCATCGGCAAGGGAGAGGCGATCGCCGGCATGAAGGCGGACTGGACAATCAATTAGAAACGCTGAGCGATAAGCGTACCATAAAGCCGTGGTTAAGAACTTTCCTGACGAGGTTATCATCGAGATCGCTAAAGGTAACCGCTTGGAGTTTCGTGACTTTGGTGTTTTCGAAACTGAAACACGGGCTTTCTTGACGGAAATTGGGTTTGTTTTGGCTTTGTTTTTCATAGCCCTTAGCCGCATATTTCTTCATATTCCTTTGTAAATACACACTTTGCATCAATTTTACCCTTTTGGCAAATTGGGTTTGAATTGGGTTTGTTTATTCGGACTGCGAAATCATCTTTTTTTCTGTAATCCTTTGTTATAATTGAGTTTACATTCATTTTGGCTTTTCGGAAATTGGGTTTGATTGGGTTTGAATTGGGTTTGTTTTTTTGCCCCGCCAGCGGGATAAAAATTTCATAATTCCTTGTTATAATATTACTTACGTTCATTTGACTTTTTCGGAAATTGGGTTTGTTTTGCATAAAAAGAGCTGATTTGTAGAGGCATCTCTACAAGTGTAGAGATGCCTTGCCCAGCACCAATTAGTCGTGAGCTAAGCTCAATTGGTGCGGGGTCTGCGCTGCGCTCCGAGATTCTCGATGGTTGTGATTGGTAATTCCCCATTGTAATTGGTTATTGGTTATTGGTAATTGGTTATTTGTCTTCTTTGTTGCCGGAGGCGAAAAAAGTAGCCCCTCTATAATTAGAGCTACCTGC
>JADFJC010000160.1 GCA_022566315.1 Planctomycetota bacterium | reverse complement strand
TTCGAGCACAGCAGGAATTTTATCGCCGTCTAATAATACCAACGGAACAGCTTTTATTGTGCGCACATTAGCGGTAACATCATCACCTACTCTGCCGTCACCGCGAGTAGCAGCCGTAACAAGAACGCCCTCTTCATAGCGAAGACTTATAGCAAGCCCGTCGATTTTCAGCTCGACCACATAATCGTAATCTATCTCCCCAAGCTGTTTGCGCACTCTCTCATCAAAAGCTCTCAGTTCATCGGCGTTATAGGTATTGTCTATACTCAACATCGGTACAACATGTCGGATGGCGGCAAAACCTTTGAGGGGTTGTTCGGAAACTCGTTGAGTAGGTGAATCGGGTGTTATGAGTTGCGGATTTGCCTCTTCTAACGTCTTGAGCTCGCCAAAGAGTTTATCGTATTGCCGGTCGCTGATTTTCGGCTGATTGAGCACGTAATAGAGGTAATCGTGCTTTCGAATTTCGCTGCGCAACTGCTCGATTCGTTTGTTTACATCTTTAGCCATAACAGCATAATTTATATGCCGTTTCGGCATATTTTGCAAGAGTTCGATTTCTCGCAAGCAAAACGAATTTATTGAAACGGTGTTTGACAAAGTTGCCAAATTTCAGATAATACTCTAAAATTTATATGAAAAACGGCTCTGGAAGCCGATGTATTGATTTGCAGTTTGCTATTCCCCGATAGCTCAATTGGTAGAGCGAGCGGCTGTTAACCGCTAGGTCGTAGGTTCGAGTCCTACTCGGGGAGTTAAAAGGATTTTGGCCTTCTGGTCAAAATCCTTTTAATTGTCTCGATAGGTGAGAGCCTATGTGAGCTTGTCCCGAACGAAGCGAGGGAAGTCCTGCCTTGCAAGAGTATTATGTGGCATTTGTACATAATCGAGAAAAGTGACAAATATTACACCGGCATTACAACCGACCTCAAAAACCGCCTCCGTCAACACGGAAACCCGCCATTACTTTACAAAGAAACATTCCCTGACAAGCATCAAGCTGCCAAGAGAGAAAAACAGATTAAAGGTTTCTCCAGAGCAAAAAAGGGAAACCTTATAGCAAAATTCAGCAGGTGAGTTTACACTGAGCATAGCGAAGTGAGTCCTACTCGGGGAGTTTTTAACAAAAACAAAAGCCTGCCAGATACTCCAACTAAAAGGCCTATTTTTTCGACTTGATATCACTAAAAATTGCCCTAATAACTGGATAAAAAGCTAATTCTATTGTATACTTCCGCCTTTGCTAAACTCAAGTAGGTCGGTTTATAGTTCGATATAAGGATGATTTTGATATGTTTCTGGATTATTATAGATGAACCATGTAAGATTTTGGGCTGTTTTGCGTCCTATAACAGCAGCAGCTCTGCTGCTAAATGGTGAAATTAATGGAACAAAAGGCCTGTTTTGCGCATATTGATTTTTTAGTGCGAAATATCGGGCGTTCATTAAATTCTGGTTGTCGTTGATAATATGGCTAAAGATATACTCGACGTCGGCGGTTTTACCATAATAAAGCGCATCGGAACCGGTGCACGCAGCACAATCTATCTGGCAACCAACGAAGTGGACAGTACAAAAGTTGCCCTAAAACGAGTCATATTCGAAAGGCAGGAAGATTCAAGAATCTTCGAGCAGGTCAGGACCGAATATAAAGTGGCTCAGAAAATAGACCACCCCTACGTTCGAAAGTGCTACGAACTAAGGAAAATGCGCAGTATGTTTAAAGTTAAAGAGATGCTCCTTTCTATGGAATACTTTGACGGCAAGAACCTCGAAGATTGTTCCACCTTGAGTTTAGGCGACGTGCTGCTCGTATTCAGGATGGTCGCAAGCGGTCTTAACGCTATGCATCAGCACGGCTTTGTCCACTGCGACATAAAGCCCAACAATATTCTTATAAACAAGTCCGGCTCTATCAAAATCATAGACCTCGGTCAGAGCTGTAAAATCGGGACCGTAAAGCCGAGGATTCAAGGCACACCGGACTATATTGCGCCTGAGCAGGTTAAGCGTAAACCACTCGGCCCAAAGACCGACATCTTTAACCTTGGCGCAACAATGTACTGGGCGCTCACTGGAAAGCACGCCCCAACCATGATACCCAAAAAGAACAAATTAGGCTTACCCATCCCCGAGCCGCGACGAGCACCCCACGAACTAAAAAAACAATTACCTACGGGAATCTCAAAACTTGTAATGGATTGTATCAAGGACGACCCCGCACACCGTCCACGTAATATGATGACGGTTATGTCGAGACTGGACCTGATGGTACACAGCATATTCGGGGGCAAGATAAAAACAAACAAAAATGCCTCAAACAATAATTGATTTGCTGAACAAGGGCATTGAAGCCGGCAATGCAGATAAGTTTCGACGGGGTAATGTGATTCATTTGCCCGCCGAAGGCAGCTTGATTATAACCGGTGATATTCACGGACATCGGCGAAACTTTGAAAGAATAGCTGCTTTTGCCGATTTGGCCAACAATCCTGATAGACATATAGTTCTCCAGGAAATTATACACGGAGGCCCCGAAGATTCGCAGGGCGGCTGTTTATCGTATCAATTGTTGTTTGACGTTGTCCGCTACAAATTAACTTTTCCCGACCGCGTCCATATTATTATGGGAAATCACGATACCGCTTGCATAAGCAACTGCGATGTGATGAAAGACGGCAAAGAAATGAACCGCGCGATGCGTCTGGCTCTGGAACGAGAATTCCAGCAGGCCGGCGCCGATGTCGAGCTGGCGATAAGACAATTTCTATTCTCACAACCGTTAGCTCTCAGATGCGACAACAGAATATGGGTCTCGCATTCGCTCCCGAGCGACCGTTCCATCGATAAATTCGACCCGAAAATTCTGGACAGACAACTAAAAATTAACGATGTGGTCAGACCAGGCTCAGTTTACCTTTTAACCTGGGGAAGAAAACACAGCCAGGCCCTGCTTGATAAAATGGCCAAGCTGTTTGATGTTGACATCTTTATCCTCGGCCACCAACCACAAGAGCAAGGACGGAGTCAAGCCGGCGACAATCTGATAATTATCGCTTCTAACCACAATCACGGCTGTTTACTTTCGACCGACCTGACAAAATCTTATACTATTGAGCAGCTAATCGATTCCACAGTACTATTGGCTTCTATACTCTGAAAACTTAAAACTAAAAGTGAAAAACGCAAAACCAAAATGCAAAAAATACAGGCTCGATTAAAGAGATGAGTGCTCCGGCAAAATGACCCGGCTCGAACTAAAGTGTAAAGTGCCTAAAGTGACACTTACGTGTCATCCTGAGCGAAGCCGAAGGATCTGGCCAACAAAAAAAGAGATTATTCGCTTCGCTCAGAATGACAGCTTTGCTGTCACTTTAGCTCACTTTAGTTCACTTTAAGATTGCGATTTTACATTTTACGTTTTGAATCTCTTATGATGGATTGGTACTACTATATAGCACTGGCAGCAATTATCTCACAATTACTCTTTTTGCTCCAGACGTATAATAATTATCGCTATGCACTGGCAAAATACAAAAAAAAGCGTTCCTGGTATCGACCGCGAACGGTATTGATTGTCCCGTGTAAAGGTTTGGAGTCAGCTTTTGGGGAAAATATCTCCTTGTTTTTTAATCAGGATTATGAAAATTACCTATTGTGGTTTGTCGTTGCCGATGAGTCGGACCCAGCCTACAGCGAGTTGTGCAAACTAAAAAAGCAGCTCAGACAAGCCTCAAAAGCCCAGGATGTGCAGATATTTGTTGCAGGTAAGGGCCAAGCCTGTAGTCAAAAAATTCATAATCTCCTGTACTGCTACGAAAGAATCAGCGACGATATCGACATCCTCGCCTTTGCCGATTCTGATGCCTGTGTCCGCAGCGACTGGCTAAGTCATTTAGTTTATCCTCTTCGACAGCCCAAGAACGGCGTCGCTACGGGTTACCGCTGGTTTATTCCCAAAAAGAACAACCTGGCCAGTCTGGCCCTATCGGCATTGAACGCCAAGGTCGCTCAATTGCTCGGCAACACACGTTTCAATCAAGCCTGGGGCGGGTCTATGGCTGTCCGAGTCGATGTCTTTCGCCGCCTCGGACTTGACAAAATCTGGCCAAAAGCCCTAAGCGATGATTTATCACTCAGCGCTGCCGTCAAAAAAGCCGGCTTGAAAGTAGCTTTCGTTCCCGCCTGTCTGGTAGCTTCACACGAATCCACCACCTGGCGAAAGCTCTTTGAGTTCAGCCGCAGACAATTTCTAATAACTCGTATATACGCACCGAAAACCTGGTGGTTTGGACTTCTTAGCAGCCTGTACTCAGTATTGGGTATATGGGGAGCGGCCGCCCTGGCAATCTACGCTGCAAAGATTCAACACATAAACCTGGAACTTTTTGTCTTAGTGCCTGTTGTGTTTTTTGTAAATCAGTTGGGCCGGGCGATACTCCGACAGAGAACGGCTGAAAAATTGCTCCAGAATGAGTGCCGAGCAATGAGGGCCGCCTGTCTCGCAGACATCCTCGCCTGTTGGCTATGGTCATTGCTGCTGTTATTTTTTATCATCTCTTCAGCCTTTGGCAGAACTATTGTATGGCGAGGCATACGGTACAAACTCTTAGGACCAACCGAAATAATTGTACAAGACCCCAAAAAGCAATAAAACATGCTCGAGAGGAATCCCCATTTCACGAAAAAACAGAGCCGGGAGCGTAAGCGACCGGTCAATTTATGTACATATCCGGCAAACTCCTACAAATGATAAGGATGACGCTGTGGCCTATACATCATTCGCCGTGCCTGTTCGTCACCGACTATCTCCTGCCTGGCCTGGTTCCACTCGAGTTTACGACCAAGAATATAAGACAGATTTCCAAGAATGCATAAATTGGCCACGCCAACCGCAGCTTCAATATTCATAATCGTCTTTTTGCCTGTCTTAATGCCATTGAACCAGTCCTCCATATGGCCCGGGCTTTCGTAAACATCCTTGGCACCGGCCGGCGGCTCCCACTGACGGGCTTTTCTCTCGGCCCACGTACCGCCGTCGCCGCCCCAGTGGATGAACTCGCCTTTATCGCCAAGATAGATAGCGCCGTAGCCGGGACGCGATATCTTTCGGATTTTTCTGTTGAGCTCATCGGGCCTGCGCTGCTCAGCCGGTGGCAGTTGATCTTTGGGCATCTGCCGCCAGGTGAGTACCCAATCGGGATTCTTGAAGGTGTAGGTAACATCCATTAGCACGGCACTGTCGTATAGCCCTTTGGTCGGTGCTGTACCGGTTGCCTCAACGCTAACAGGTCCGGTGCCGTCGGCGCCCATCCACCACATCGCACAACTCATAACGTGCGCACCGCGGTCGCGTATCTGCCCGCCGCCGGACTCCAGGAACCACCGGAACGAGCCGGGGCAGTATCGTCGGTTGTACGGACGCCACCGCAGAGGGCCAAGCCACATGTCCCAGTCCAGCTCAGGCGGCGGATCACTGTCCGGAACCGGGTTGTTGTCTTCGGGACTTGGGTAATGGAAGCAATCGACACGGCTGATGTGGCCGATGTTGCCGTTGACTAAGTACCGATGTGCCAGGTAGGCCTCCGGCTGCGAACGGCCCTGCGAGCCGACCTGCACGGATACCCTGTTCTTCTTTGCAGCAGCGACCATTGCTTTGCCTTCCTCGATAGTGCAGCAGGCTGGCTTTTCGAGGTAGATGTGCTTGCCGCACTCGGCGGAATGAACCATCTGAACACCATGCCAATGGTCCGGCGTGCCGATAACAACCGCATCGATATCTTTGCGTTGGAGAATATAACGATAGTCGTGATAAGGTTCGACTCCGGCGCCGGCTTCCTTAACAGCCCGAGCAAGACGATTTTCATCCACGTCGCAGACCGCTGCAATGTTGACAACGCCGGCTTCACGGAATCTTTTTATTTCGCGAAGGAGACCGCCACCCCTTCCCCCTACACCGATATGCGCCATTGTTATTCGTTCGTTCGCCCCAATTCTGCCCGGCGCTGCCAAGACGCCGGATGGTATAAGATACGGCATGCTCACCGCCGCACCAGCCGCAGCTAAGAATTCACGCCTGTTGAGTTGATTTGTTCGTTTCATCGTTCTATCACCTTTCTGCTCTAATTTCAGCTATCAAATAAGCTGCTTTTACTTTTGCAATTACATCCAAGTCCACTCCACGCTATCCTACTACAGAGGCTTGACGTTTGTCTTCTTCGTGGGCACCAGTTTAACACATGGCAATCCACGAACCTTCACGCCGCGCTGTCGCAGCGATTGCGCTATGTTAAGCTTGAAGTCCTCAGGCGCAGCTTTCAACCCGGCTCTGAGCGCCGCAATCGCCCCCTTGCTCGGAATTCGCTGCAATGCCATCCGGGCGTCCTCACGCAGATCTCTGTTCGACAACAAAGCAGCTATCAGCTTGATGGACCTTCTGTTGCCAATCTCCGAAAGCATCCACAGCACTTCACGGCGGACGGGCACAGGCTGCTCATCGCCCAGCAACTCAACCAGCTTGCCAACAACAGCCCTCTTTTCATTGCCGGCCCCGGGACGACCGGCGTGGCGAACTATCTTCCACAATCCACGCTTCGCCGCACGAGCCACTTCGATATCTTTATTACTCATTACTTTCGCCAAGGGCTTGACCGCTGCGGCTCCGACTTCACCGGCGCCCAGCCAGGCCTCTGCTCGAACCTTGTCGCTGTCGTCCCTTATCCCGGCCATCAGTTCATCTACCGCTTTTTTCCGGGCGGCACCGGCAACTCCCGACATCACTCCGGCAGCAGCAGCCGCAAGGGACACTTTTTTAATATTGTTCATAGACATACTTGATACCCTTTCTCATTATTTCGGTTGCAACAGATGATTTCTGGTACACAGCGAATTCTATCGGCTCCCAACGACAAGGTCAAATATTTTTTGTAATTCCTGCTGTCCATGAGTGGACGCCCCGTTTGAAATTGGCTTTGAATTGGGTTTGTTTTTTTGGGCCTGAAGGCGGTTTCATTTTCATAATCCTCTATAACATATAAGTTTGCGCTCATTTTGGGCCTTTGAAGAAATTGGGTTTGTTTATTCGGACTGCAAAAGCGTCATTTTTTCTGTAATCCTTTGTTATAAGTGAGTTTATATTCATTCTTGCTCTACGGAGATTGGGTTTGTTTGGGTTTGTATTGGGTTTGTTTTTTCGGACTCTCCACGGCCATTTATTTTCATAATCCATTGTATATACTGAGTTTGCAATCCGCCTACGGCGGACA
>JADFJC010000048.1 GCA_022566315.1 Planctomycetota bacterium | reverse complement strand
CGCGGCCTTGGGCTTCGCCCTTTGGCCGCAACCAAAAGATTAAAGAACGGCTCTTGCGAATCCGGCGAATGTTTTTCGCCTCCGCCTTTCTTTTCGCCGCCTCAGTTTCTTGCGAAGGCGGCGAAAAGCGGACTACGGCGAAAAACAAAAGGCCAAAAGTTCCTTTTTGAAAAAAGGCTCATAACATATTAAGAATAAATAGGTTACAGCCAACAGTTTTAAAAAACACGCATAAAAAACAAGAAGTTGACGGTTTGTAGTACGGATTGCTGAGTCGATTATGGAAATGCCTGCTTGTTTGCCGGCCGAAGGGGCGATATAGTGGATGAAGGCTGGTTGAAATCGATGAACAAATTAGAATGGAGAAGAAAAATAGGTGACTGTCCCTAGTTTTTCTAAGCAAAATAAGAGAAGAGACTTATCAGAGAGCATTGTGTGCTTGGAAAAACACAACCGTTGATTCCACAAAAAAGATGATGCTGGATGTTTACAGGCAATGCCTTCATAGCGTTAAGCAGGACTATGGCCTGCCTCGAAGCCATCGAGAGAACTAAGGAAAATAGCAAGCTATGGTAACTATGGAAAGCCACCTATTGATGGGTGGGGTGAGTGCAAAGGGATAGTTAATTGGTTGATTAGTTAATTGGTTAATTGGAAAAAATCGCGTAGTTTTCCGGCAATTAAGTTTGAATGTTATACGGAAACGATATAATGAGTAGTTAGGCAAACATAATTGTGAAGGGATATAAAATGAATCCGAAAAAAAAGGATTCTAATCCTCTTAATTTCTCAGAGGTATACAAACGATATTGCCATGAGTTAGATAAGGAGGATAAATTACTTAATGATCGAGTAACATGGCTATTAGTCTCTCAGTCTATATTGTTTGCGGCAGTTAAACTTGGTGGAAATAGAGTTGGAGAAGATAAAATAATAATAATAGCATTATTAGGTTGCGCTTTGTCAATTATTATTTGGTTTTCAGTGCTCGCTGCAATTTATAGTTTCTTAACGTACCGTTCCAAATTAATAGATTATCGACCCAAAGATGACAATTGTCGTAAGGCTTATCCTCAATTGGACAGATGCTTAGTTCCTATTCTTTTTGGGTTTTTTGCCCCATTTACCTTACCAATCATCTTTTTTCATGCATGGCTTTGGATTATTCAACGATGTTTTTGCGCCTAACAACTCAATCCAGCGGCCCCCCATGCTTTCTTGCGAAAGCAAGAATGGAAGTCAGTTACCCTTTTTCGTTAAACGGGAACGATATAATGAGTATTTCGATCCCCGGCAGAAAAGCAAGCAAGCACACACCGGGGACAAGCTAAGAAAGCAAGTGAGCTTAGTTCCCCTATTGCGAGTCAGGTGAGTAGCTCCCGGGGATAAACTTTTAGGGTAAACTGGATTAAGCCCTTCGACTGCGTTCAACCAATAAGGAAAACCCTGTCTGTGCCAGGATTTGTTTTTTAATTGACCCCCAAATAAATTTGGGGGCTAAACAGTATTGAGATTGCTTCGGCCTAAAAGGCAGGCCTCGCAATGACATTTTATTTTGGATTCCTGCTCCCCGCTTTCGCGAAGGGACAAGCTTCGCAGGAATTACATTGTGGCGTCGTCGTGCCGACGACGGCTAAACAACCTCCTGTAAATTGGGGCACATGATACCCGGCCCAAGAGAACCTACCAATATTGGAAAGAAAAATGAATTTTAGTGGATTAGAGAATTAGAGATTTAAAGTGAACTAAATCCCTTAGGGATAAAGTGTCTAAAGTGAGCTAAATCCGCCACGGCGGATAAAGTGAACTAAAGTTATAAAAAAAGAATATCCCTTCCCTTCGATTACACTCAGGGTAAACTCCCTGCGCACCTTGGGCACAAGCTCAGGGTAAACTCAGAAGCGTATCTCCCTTCGACTGCGCTCAGGATAGGTATCGAATCTGAATGTCCAATGTCGAAGTGCAGATGCGCGTACCTGTGGCAGAGCTAATCCGCGATAGATTAGGGGACAGGGACGCCCCCCCCCAACACTGCCTTATAGGCAGGTAAGATCATGGGGTTGGGGGGCTAAACAGTCAAAGTGGTGCGAAATCTTGACTGTCGTCAGACAAGTATCGCACTCTACGATAATAAAGTATTCCCGCCTGATATCCTGTAATTCAATCTGATATAATTTTCGAGGAGGGGCTTGATACTTTGGCGGGATTGTTGTATGTTTATATTGTATCAGGAGAACGGGTTTCCTTCGCACAGTTTTTTTGGGGGAATTTTTGGTCGATAAGGAGAATGCAAAATGAACCTATTTCATACACCTCAACGGGCCAAGGGCAGGGGCACCTCTCAGCCGCTGCCATGGTGAGGGTCAAAATGACAATATGCGGCCAAAGCCGGTTGGCAAGCGGTATGATGCCGTGTGTGTCATAAAGGTGAATTGTAACTGAACGAATACTCAACATAATTCAGAAAGGCTAATTGGATGTTGTCTGAAAAAAGATTCATTGCGTATCTTCAATACGCTGCTTTACTCTCTTTTATTCTATGTATTTCCGGATGTACCGGCAGACAATATATCGCTCCTCCGGCAGCGAAGGTCATCGCTAAAGCAGATACACTACATGGAGATACTCGTATCGATAATTATTATTGGTTGAGGGAAAAATCCAACCCGGAAGTAATCAAATACCTCGAAGCTGAAAACAAATATACCAAAGCCATGATGAGACATACGGAGAAATTTCAAGAGCAATTGTATAAGGAGCTTCTGGGCAGAATCAAAGAAACAGACCTTTCAGTGCCGGAAAAAATAGATGATTATTACTATTATTCGCGCACTGAGGAAGGAAAACAGTATTCTATTAATTGCCGAAAGAAGGGAAGTTTGGAGGCAAAGGAAGAGATACTTCTGGACCAGAATGCGCTTGCCGAGGGACATGACTATTTCAGAATCGGTATTTTTCGGATAAGCCCCGACCATCGGCTTCTGGCTTACTCGGTAGATACAAACGGCTCGGAGACCTATACCTTATATGTCAAGGACCTTATTTCGGGCGAGCTGCTTGAAGATAAAGTGTCGAACACCTATTACTCGGTCGAATGGGCCAACGACAATAAGACTATTTTTTATAACGTATTGGATAAGGCCAAACGCCCCTACCAGCTTTATAGGCACGAATTGGGCAGCAAGCCCCGAAACGATGTCCTGGTTTATCACGAAAAAGATGATTCTTATTATCTGTCCATTTCCAAAACCAAAAGCCGGCAATATTTATTCATAACCTTAAAGAGTAATACCACTACGGAAGTGCGCTACTTAAAAGCTGACCGCCCCCTGGATGATTTCATCGTGATGCATCCCAGGCAGCACAAAATGGAGTACTACATTGCCCACCACAGCGACAAATTTTACATCAGGACCAACGATAAAGCCAAGAATTTTAAGGTGATGGAAGCACCCGTTGAAAACCCAACGAAAAGTAATTGGCAGGAGCTCGTCGGCCATCGTGATTCGGTAAAGATTGATGGTATCGAAGCACTCAAGAACCATCTGGTGTTGTATGAACGGGAAAATGGACTTAAGAAGATGCGTATTATGAATCTGGCGAACCATGAAATTCATTATGTGGATTTCCCGGAACCGGTTTATACCTTCCGGCCGAACCGAAATCCGGATTTTAACACTAACATACTTCGCTTTACATATACATCATTGGTCACTCCGAGGTCGGTCTATGATTATGATATGGACGAGAGAACCCGTGAATTGAAAAAGCGGTACGAGGTTCTGGGTGGATACGATCCGTCTCTATATCAATCAGAGAGAATTTTCGCCAAAGCCTCAGACGGTACTATGGTTCCCATATCATTAGTTTACAAAAAAGGCATAGTTAAGGATGGCAATAATCCTCTGTTTTTGTATGGATATGGCTCTTACGGCTCAAGCAGCGAGCCCGGTTTTTCCTCAAACAGGTTAAGCTTATTGGACAGGGGTTTCCTATACGCCATAGCACATATCCGTGGTGGAGGAACAATGGGCAGATACTGGTATGAGCAGGGAAAACTTCTCCATAAAAAGAATACTTTTACCGACTTTATCGCTTGTGCGGAACATTTGATTGCTGAGAAATATACCTCAAGGGCTAAATTAGTAATCAATGGAGGGAGCGCCGGGGGACTGCTTATGGGTGCTGTAACCAACATGAGGCCTGCTCTGTTTAAGGTTGTTATAGCTAAGGTGCCTTTTGTGGACGTGATCAATACCATGCTGGATGCTTCCATACCTTTGACGGTGATCGAATATGAGGAATGGGGCAATCCCAACGAAAAAGAACACTATGATTATATGAAATCTTATTCTCCATACGATAATGTGGAGGCCAAGAAGTATCCCAGCATACTCATTACGGCCGGCCTGAATGACCCGCGTGTGCAATACTGGGAGCCGGCCAAATGGGCCGCTAAATTAAGGGCCTTTAAAACAGATGAAAATATTTTGTTGCTTAAAACAAAAATGGGTGCAGGACATGGAGGAGCTTCCGGCCGGTATGACTACCTGAAAGACATCGCTTTTGAATATGCTTTTATTTTTGATTTGTTCGGGATAGAAAAATAAAAAAGCAGCCCATTACTAATATCGCCAAGGCGAAGCTCCATCCCGGGGCAAGGCCAAAAGCGCTGGGAAGGTAAGCACAGAACAAAGCAAGCCCTGCGACAAAAAGACTGTATGGCAATTGCGTGCGGACGTGCTGCATGAGGTCGCAGGAGCTGGCAATGGAACTCATAATTGTCGTGTCGGATATGGGCGAGCAGTGGTCGCCGAAGATTGCGCCATCGAGGACTGCGCCAAGGCTTATCATTGTGGTCAGGCCGTAGGTGTTCCCGTCGAGTGCGAAGGCAACTGGAATGGCGGTGGGGATGAGGATGGCCATCGTTCCGTAGCTTGTGCCTGTGGCAAATGAGGTTATGGAGGCAACGAGGAAAACCGCCGGTGGAAACCAATGAGGTGAGACTCTGCCGACCAGAATTGCCGTCAGGAACTCTCCGGTTTTCAGGCTGTCGCAGCAATTCTTGAGCGACCAGGCGAGAATAAGTATGACGAAGGGCATCATAGCCCGCTTGACGCCCCGCTTGAAGCAATTGCTTATGACGGGCATACTCAGCGACCCGAAGAGCTGCGAGCATAGCAAGGCCAATGTTAGGCCGAAGAGCGCTGCGAAGTCGAGGATAAGGGTGGTGTTCTCGGCGGCACTAATAACGTCGCGCCAATAAACCCAATTGAGGAGCGAACCGCCTTGCCTGAGCATAGCCGGTCCGCCGCCATCGAGCCAAAGGCCGGTAAAATGAAAGAGCACAAGTCCGGCTAAGGGCACCAGGGCCTTAATTGCCCGGGAGGATTGCTGCGCGACTGCAGGCAGACTCGAATCAGGAGCATTTTGGGACGGGCCGGCCTGGCTGTTTTCGCCGGGACCTTTTGCCTTGGCCGAGTCTTCCGCGGTTTTCATCGGGCCGAAGTCCCGGCCCAGAATGATATGCAGAAAGACAAAAGCTATCATCAGCAGACAGTAGAAGCGAAAACTCAGTGCGTCGAAGAACAGCGAATATCCGCTCCTGCCAATTTTCAACTCCTCTGCGATTTGACCAAGAAGGCCCACTTCATAGGCAATCCAGGTGCTGATGACTGCAAGTCCTGCGACAGGTGCGCTCGTGGCGTCAACGATAAAGGCAAGTTTTTCGCGGCTGACGCGAAACCGGTCGGTGATTGGCTGCATCATCGAGCCTACGATTATGGCATTAGTGTAGTCGTCGATGAAGCAGAGTATCCCCATCAGGGCGGTAGCCAGTTGTGCGGACTTTCTGCCCTTTACCCACTTCAAGAGCCAGAGGATGATTCCTCTAAAACCTCCGGATGCGATGACGACCTCTATCATCACGAAGATGGGCGGGACGAACGCAAGGATCTGTAAATTCGTTTTGCTTGTAACGGTATCCGCTACATAGAAACCCACGGTTTTGAATCCCTCAAGCCAGGCCGCAATACTCAAGGGGCTTTGTGGAACCTGAGTCAGCAGACCGCCTGCTACAATGGCAATTCCCAAACTTAGAAGGACATGGCGCGTCAAAAAAGCCAGCGAAATCGCCAGTACAGGAGGGACGATACTATACCACATCGCCTTTTGCGGGTCCTGTCCACTGGGCGGTGCAAAGAGAGCGGCCAGAGCGCACATAACGCCAAAAATAATGACCGCCACAACACTTCTTGTAAGAGCTTTTGATTTCAATTGACTGCTATTTTAGGCGAATCGTGCAAAAATCATACAAGAGCACTCAAAAAAACTATTCTCTCCCTCTTGTCAAAAGTTACATTAATCGGGGAGACAGGATTTGAACCTGCGACCTCTGCGTCCCGAACGCAGCGCTCTAGCCAAGCTGAGCTACTCCCCGAATAACTATAGTCAGAAATATACCATAACGACTCTTGAATTACAACCGGCTTTATTTCACTTTAAACCACCCGCCAATTTCTTCTTTTCTATGGACCCTCGGGTGCTCTTGAGGTGCCGTTCCCGCCTTACCGCAGAAACCCGGTCCGGATGAGATTCGCGGTAAACCAATGTCCACGGACTATTCTGTCGAGTGTACTTTCCGCCCCGACTGGTATTATGCTCTTCGAGCCTACGAGTAAGGTTGTCGGTATGTCCGATGTAAAGTTTGCCTGCCTTTAGGCTTTGAAGGATATAAACGTAATACACCGATATACTCTCTCCAAAGACTCCGCCGCTTTTCCTAATCAGCCAGACTGGATTTTCCACTGTTCACAGGACGCCTGCCCCCATGGGGCCTTACGGCGGAACCTGCGACCTTCCCTAAGGGACGCTATAGCCAAGCTGAGCTACTCCCCGGCAAAGCAAAAATATGAAACAGCACATCAACTCTGCAATTGCAAGCTACAATAAATTAACAGGGTCTATATCTATAGCAACCTTGACTGTTGGTCGAACAGGCCCCTCAACTCTCAAACAGGCAAACAACTGCTGGATGGTTGCCGCTTCGGGGGCTTGAATAATTATCTGCATCCTGTGAAAACGCTGTATGCGACTTATCACCGCCGGCATCGGCCCACGAACGGTGGCTTTGAGTCCTTCGGCTTCGATAATCCGGTCTATTCTTTGGCGCATTTGCTCACAGGCGGCCTCAAGTTTGTCGAAACTTATGTCGCGTAGAACGATGAGGGCCAATCGCCAAAACGGCGGCAAATTGCAGGCCTTGCGATGCTTTAATTCCTCTTTGACAAAGCCGTCGAAGTCTCCGCTGACGGCAAACTGTATCGCCGGCTGATTCGGTAGAAATGTTTGGACGAAAACCACACCCTTTTTCACGGAGCGCCCCGCCCGGCCGGCAACTTGAGAAATCAATTGGAAGGTCCGTTCATTCGCTCTAAAATCCGGCAGATAAAGCGACGTATCGGCACTGATAATACCTACCAGCGTGACATTCGGAAAATGCAGACCCTTAGCCAACATCTGCGTGCCGGCTAATATATCGATTCGACCTTCGCCGAAGTCTCTTAGAAGACGGTAATAGTCTCTGCTTACCATAGAATCACTGTCAACCCTCAATACGCGAGCCAGTGGAAATTTTTTAGCCAATTCTTCTTCGAGCCGTTGCGAGCCAAGCCCTATCATTGCAAACCCGCCGCCGCATAGAGGACATTTTTCAGGCACAAGCGTCTGGGCCAGACAATAATGACATATCGCATAACCATAATTGATGTGTTTTCCCGTAACCGTTCGCATTCGCTCGCGGCGGCTGACCTTCGACTTATGAAAGGTCAGCGTTACGTCGCAGTTGCGGCAGTGCAGCGTATGCTTGCAGGATGGACAGAACACAAAATTACTGTAACCGCGCCTGTTCAAAAGCAAAATCGCCTGCTCCTTTTTCGCAAGTATCTCGTGCAGACGCTCGGCCAACGGCTCACTTATCAGATTAATACCCTTCTGCGTTACCTGTCCCTGCCGCAAATCGACGAGCTTCATTTTGGGCATAGGTAAGCCCATCACCCTTTTGGGCAGACGCACCAGGCTAAAATATTTCTTACTTTGACAATTAGACAACGTCTCCAATGACGGCGTGGCACTGCCTAAAATACAATGTGCATTTGCTAATTGCGCCCGTTTTATCGCTACATCTCTGCCGTTGTACCGCGGGGCGGTGTCCTGCTTGTAGCTCGGCTCATGCTCCTCGTCAACAATAATAAGGCCGAGCCTCGACAGCGGCGCAAAGACCGCTGAGCGAGCACCTATAACCACGTCGGCCTGGCCCGATTTTATCTTTTGCCACTGCACGTTACGCTGGGCAGCGGTTAAGCCCGAATGCATCACAGCGATTTTTTTGAACCTCTCATTAAATCGCTGAACGGTCTGGGCAGTAAGAGCAATCTCAGGGAGCAGTACAATAGCGCCGGCCCCTTTTCGCAAAACGGCCTCGATAGCCCTCATATAAAGCTCGGTTTTGCCGCTGTCGGTAACGCCGTATAAAAGCGTAACGCCGAATTCGTCTGAACCTATCACAGTTTCAAAATGGGCCAATGCCTTACGCTGGTCATCATTGAGGACTACCTGTTCTGCTTTTATTGACATCCATTTGGGAATGACAGGCAAAGACTTCAATATCGTCTTGCGGACTATTTTAACGATTTGTTTTTCCGCCAATCTCTTTATCGGCTCATTGCCACAGCCGACCGCTTCTAATAAACCCCGTATCTCCACAGCATCATTTGCACTCGAAGCCCCTCTGCCGTCTAAGAATTTAACAATTTGCTTTTGTTTTTTACCCCTCAACTCGTCGATGGTTTTTTCAATATCAGCAGCGCCGGCTCTCAGGTAAACATATCTTTGTGTCTTAACGCCGGCCCCTCTTTTCACCGCCGACGGCACCATCGCAGCCAAAACCTGACCCAGCGGACAAACATAATAACCGCTTATCCACCGTGCCAATTCCATCAGCTCGAAATCCAACAATGGCTCTTTATCGATTACCTTGGTTACTCTTTTTAGCTTCCTCCCGGTACCGCGCGCAATAAAAGAATCTTCGGGCGGGACATCCGATTGGGTACAAAACACAGCTTCAGATTTGTCTTTTCTACCAAACGGAACTTCGACTCTCTGTCCCACTTGAATCGGCCAGATTTCATCCGGCACAAAATAGTCGAACTCCCTATCCGCCGCCGAGGCAAACGCCACGCGAATAATGTGACTGCAAGAAATTTCTTTTTCGACTTCTTCTGTCGCAAATAAACTGTCTGTTTGGTATTTGCTCATTTAACCAATCGACTCAGCATTCACTTATTTTGCAGAAGTCTTAACATAGGCTCAATAAAACCGGTAATGGCCTCATTATTTCTTTGGTGCGAAAAGCTGGAGCTCCCAAATTGTTGGGCCTTCGGTGGCTTTTAGGATGTTCAGCCGAACATAGTGAGCATTTACAGGTTCAAATTGCTTCGAATAATCGGAGCCGATTTTTGTGCCACTAACGAATGTCTTCCATCGGTTGCCGTCTTTGTATTGCAGTTCAAATCCCCGCACGCGGTCGTAGGCTTCACTGATTTTAACGCGGTTGAACGTGGTCGGTTTTCCCAGGTCCACTTCGAGCCAGGCCTGCTTTGTGCCGGAGTCGGTGGCCCAGCGTGTAGCCGGGTCGTCGTCCACAGCTTTGGCCGGGCCGTAGGCGGCACTTTTTTGGAATGTGTTCGAAGCCCTGGCTTTCTTTGCCGCCGTCAGCGAATCAGACAGCAATGCCCGCGGACTGATTTTGTTCGCAGGGCCGTCGAGCTGCAGCACGATGATTGTGTCGAGTTCCTGCTGATAAGTCTTAGGGACAAAGATTTCGATGGCCTGTTCGGTCTGCCTGATAGATACAGCCCCGCCGGTCATAATAGAGCTTGCGATGATTTTTTTGGGGATAGGCGGCAGCGTAAGGGTATCCTCTGGCCAATTTAGAACGTGGATGTAAATGATATTGCCCTTGTGTGTGCTGGCGCCCCAGTTGCCCGGCTTAAATGGTCCGCCACGGGTGGCGTAAATACTTCTGCCATATTTGTCCAGCCAATCTCCCATTTCTTTGAGTCGTGCGACCTGCCGTGGCTCGATTCGGCCGTCCGGCATAGGCCCGACGTTAAACAGCAAATTGCCGTCACCCCCTGCTGTCCGAACTAGGGTCTGGATGCACTGCTCAAGTGATTTCATCTGGTCGTTGGGTTTCCACGCCCACTGCCGGCAAATCGTCATGCAGGTTTCCCATGGTCTCTCACGGTTGAACCCGCCGACATGCTGTTCAGGCGTGTGGAAGTCGCCGGGAAGGCCGCCGCGGTTGTTGAGAATGATGTCCGGCTGCAGCGTGCGCAGCATCTTGTACGACTCCACCGGTGTATCACCCCACAGTTCACGCGGGCTGTCCAATCCATCAAACCACAGAATATCCACCTTGCCGTAGTTCGTGCACAGCTCGCGTAACTGATTCATGTAGAATTCCAGGTACTTCTGGTGATTCTTCGTAGCAAAGTCCGGGTGGTACCAGTCTCGCGGTGAATAGTACCAGCCCAGGCCCAACCCGTGCCGGTGGCAGGCGTCGGCCAACTGCTTGCATACATCCTTGCCGTAGGGAGAATCCTTGCTGGTGATCTTGTAGTCGGTCTGCCGGGTGTCGAACATTGAGAAGCCGTCATGGTGCTTGCTGGTAAAGACCATATACTTCATCCCTGCGTCCTTGGCGATCTGCGCCCATTCGTCTGCATTGAACTTAACGGGATTGAATGTCTTGTAGAGATTGTCGTATTCCTCCATTGGGATGTTCCCTGTTCCGTTTCGCGAGCGACCGCGCCGCGGACCTTTCCGTGACCAACCGATCTCTGTGCCCTTCAGTGACACCGGACCCCAGTGTATAAACATTCCGAAGCGTTTGTCCTGCCACTGCCGGATCAGTTCGGGTCTGGCGTGTAGATACGCCGGTTCGTCAGGCACATCCACCGGCTCGATGTCCAGAGCTTTGCCCTTGACTTTCAGCTTAATCACCGTGGCGATTGAGTCCTGCTGGGCCGCCGGCATATCTATCTCTATGCCGTATCCATGCTGTGTGACCCGGGCCTCGCCTGCGCTGAGTGTGCGGTGACCAACGAGCTTACTGCGGATGGGTGGCAGGACCAGCTTGCCCTCGGCATGCCAGTTCATCACATATAGGTAGATGCTGTCACCTTTGCACGTGGACGCACCCCACTTGCCGGGCTTGAAGGGTCCACCACGCGTGCCATAGACGCCATCGCCGTACTTCTTCAGCCACGCGCCCATTTCCTTCAACCGCTCAACCTGCCGTGGCTCGATTCGGCCGTCCGGCATAGGCCCAACGTTAAACAGCAAATTGCCGTCCCCGCCGACGACCTTTATCAGAGTCTGGATACACTGCTCAAGTGATTTCATCTGGTCGTTTGGTTTCCATGCCCACTGCCGACATATTGTCATGCAGGTCTCCCAGGGACGGTCGTTCTGGAATTTTCCGACTCTCTGTTCCGGCGTGTCGTGGTCACCAGGCAGCCCTGTCCGGTTGTTGATGATAACATGGGGCTGAAGCCGCCGAATCATCCTGAACAGATTCTCCGAGTCCCAGTCTTCCACCTTGCCGCCAAGACCGTCAAACCAGATGATATCAATCTTGCCGTAGTTGCTGCAAATTTCCCGAAGCTGGCCGTGCATAAACCTGATGTAACGCGAATGATTTTCCGTTCGGTAGTCCGGATGATACCAGTCGGGCGGCGAGTAATAGTAGCCGAGCTTTAACCCGGCCTTGTGGCAGGCATCGGCCAACTCTTTCACGACATCGCGCTTGAATGGTGAGTTAGTAATCTTATAGTCCGTTAGCTTGCTGTCGAACATTGAAAAGCCATCGTGATGTTTGCTCGTGAACACGAGGTACTTCATACCGGCGTCTTTGGCGATTTGTATCCATTCGTCCGCATTGAACTTGACCGGGTTGAACTGCTTGTAGAGATTGTCGTAAATCTCAGCGGGGATAGAGCCTTTGCCGGTTCTGCCTCGCCGTTCGCCGCCGCGGGACCAGCCGATTTCCGTGCCTTTGAGACTGACCGGACCCCAGTGGATGAACAGGCCGAATTTCATCTCACGCCACTGTTGTATGTCCCCCTCGTCGGCTTTTAAGAAATCCGCAGACTTTTTTAAGCTATTGGCATTGACCTGCCCGATAGAACAGGCCGTAAGTGAACACACTACAAATCCCAACCACACTATAAGCGACCGTTTAATCCATTCATTTCTTAACATAATTCCGACCCTTTCCATTTATTTATAGAATACGCGTTTACACAAAAATAGTAAGATAACAGAAAAGGGCAAGAAACGGAAGTTAAGATTCGTTTTTTAGCAAAATCAAACAGAATCGAATGCAAATCCACTCTCGTCGGTCGTGGTTTTTCAAACTTTTTACAAACATAATGGCACCATTGAAGGTATAATTATCTTGAGTATGGGGACTAATTAAGGAGATTAAAAAATGAAAAGATATTGTCTTCTGGTGTTGTTGGCATTTTATTTTGCTTTCGCAACTGGTGTTCCAGCCGAGTCCCTAAAAGTCGGAGTGTTTCCGGAATCTCTCCTCATCGATGCTTTTGAAAAGGGCTGTTCGCTCATTGTTGCGGAAATACTATCGGTTCATGAGGAACAGCTAACCAAATTCTATTTCTATAAGGCCAAGGTTATTCGACCAATAATTCTTGGCGATTTAACAAGGAATGATATACAGGGCTCGTTGGAACTATTCGCGGGCGCATCATATGGAGACGCTTTGAAACCCTGTTCCATCTATGCTTTGTTTGTCATAAAAGAGTGTCCCTATCACTCTTCGTGGGCATACAGAGATGAAGTGCTACAAATAGATACGTCAGATAGTCAATCTCTGGACAGACTCGTTAGAGCGGCAAATAGGGCATATTCGAAGACAGTGATTCATAAGTTTCGGCAAGGATGGCAAGCAGTACAAGAAGTTGAGCTGCCGTTACTGCCGGAAGAGATCCTCTCTTTGTGTAAGCAGTTTAAAACGGATCCTGAAAGCCGGGCTGAGATTGGGAAAAAGATATTTGAATCAGACCTCGGTTCTCGGCGCGATTATTGGAGGCCTTATTCATCGGAAATTTCATATCTGCCCCCCAAGATATCCCTTTCACGTAAGCAGATACTTTCTCTTCTTGGCAGCCCCAATCTAAGGAGCGGGTGGACTTATTCTTGGCTTTGTGGACAAATTGGGAAAGGCCCCAGAGCAAAAGAGGTTGGTGTTCTATCGGTAACATTCGATGAAAATGAGAAGTCGGTCGGGCTGCTTTACCACCTGCAGAAAAAGTCCAAATGGACAAAGTTCACTGCGTATAGTATTAATCCTTATGTTAGCGTTTGCGGGCAGGCTGACACAGCCTTGTACAGATTTCAGCGGGCGCTAAGGTTTGTTTTTTATAGCAAAATAACCCTGCCTTTTTGAGCCTCTATCGCGGGTCAATTTTTTACAAACTTTTTACTAACCACCATGCTGAACACTCGTTAAACTACGTGAAAACATACCCTTATGCTATATAGGAAGAACAAACATGGTCAATTGGAAAACTAGCATTCTATTCATAGCGTTAGTGATTTTGTTTCTGTCAGGTTGCAAAAAGGCAGTAAGTGTTTCCCAGCCGCCTCAAAGAGAGCCTCCGGAGAAAGCCGATGAAAAAAGTAGGGAACAAGTCGGACTTGCCGAGGAAGCCAGAACCGTGATGCTTAAATTCCAACAGGCACTGCAGGAGTCTGCGTGGGAAAAGGCCTTGTCTTATTGTTCCAAAAACGTTAAGGCAAAAGCTAAAGAGTATGAATCGGCAGAAGCGTTCTTTAAGGCTGTCGTGCCCATCGAAACAATCGTCCAGACGCGGCGGTTTCGCTTTTTTCCTGTCAAAGGTAGTACCGATAAGTTTTATTACGTGTTCGATTGGTCGTTTCACACCTCAGATCCGGATATGGAACATAGAACCGGTTGGCAACCATTTATCTATAAAACTGATGTAGGATGGACCATAGATTTTCGAACTACGCCGCTTAAAGAATGGATTGAACAGTATAAGCAGGATGCACTTCGGTCAAGACAAAGGGCCAAAGAGCGGGAGCTAAGACGGAAAGCATTTGAGCCAAAGCTAAAAGCTGTCAAGGCCAAGACTCGTTTGACGCTGGTAAGTAAGGAATTTGTGCTTGGAAGGCCCATGTTGTTTCGCCTTGAGTTAGTTAACCAAGGAGAAGAAGAGTTTTTGTACGACCACCAGCAGGTGACTGTTAATGCGTCAATGACTATAACAGATGAAAATGGCAAGCGTGTGTCCTACATTGCTGGCCCCGTCCAAACTCTCGGAACGTACAAGCCCATAAAGCCAGGAAAATCGGTTGTTCTTTTCGACGACCTCGATATAGCCAAGCAATATGATATCAAAAAACCAGGTAGATATAAAGTGCAGTTCAACGGAAATGGTTTGCAAATAGGAATAACTACCGGTGAAGAACAATTCGACCCCGATAATTTCATTGGCATAGCAGAAAAATTCCCATCGAATACGGTCGAGATAAATGTCAGGCCGTTCGATATGTAGTCTGCGATTATTTTGCGATGGTGGTGTGAGCGGCGTCGAACATTCTTACGCCACCGGTGTCTAATTGAAAGATTAGGCCTCTATCACGGGTCAATTTTTTACAAACTTTTTACAGGCGGAACGAAGAGCACGATTATATAATTATATGTGGATTGTTTCAAAACGCTGATAAAAGTGTACAGGAAAGGGAAGATTATGAACGGAGAAAGAAAAGTTGTTTTTGGATTTATCAGGATATTTTCCGTTATTGTACTGGTGTGTTTGACCAGTAACAGCGTTTTGGGTTTGGGCAACGAAGTGAACTACCTGGGGCAAACCAATTTTCCACGGGTGGTCAAGCTGGATCCCCCAAACGGCGCAACTGATGTCGATCCCGCGCGCAAGCACATCACGGCCACCTTCGATCGCCCGATGCGGAAGGAGCATTCATGGGTGATTAGAGACATGTCTCCACGACTGAAACTGAACCGCATTAAATGGACCAATGACTACCAGTGTCGGGCGTTAGTATATCTGGAGGCTGGAGCGAAATACGGTGTCTGGTTGAATCATGGGCCAAAGGACAGCAAATTTCAAAGCTGCGAGGGCGTCTCGGCACAGAGAGTCCATTGGACATTTCGGACTCGTGCGCCAAGAGTAACCGATATCAAATTGATGGCCAGAGCAGGCAAGGGTCTGTCCGTTGAGCTTGAACCCGAAGCCGCAAATCTGGTGAGGCAATTTTGGATCGCCTTGGAGGAATCCGACTGGAATACGGCGCTTTCGCTCTGTTCGATGGAGGTCCGTGAGGAAGCAAGGAAATATGCCTCGCCAAAAGCTTTTTTCAAGGCCGTGGTTCCCGTCAAGGAAGTCCTGAAGAAGATCCGCCCGCAAACAGGTCGTTGGCTGCATCATCCGAAATACTTCGCATATATCTATGACGTTAGGGTCTCGCATGAGGATCTGCCGCGGGATGGGTTTTGGGTATGGAAGGTGCGCCGAATGGATACAGAGAAGAAATGGAAAGTCCACTTCTCATCCATTCCGTTCAAGACCTGGATCGCAAAAGAGAAAGAGGATATCGAGCAAGTGGCGCGAGAAAAAGAGCGCCACTTAAAAGAACTTGCTCCCAGGCTCAAAGGGGTGAGGGCTTTTTTAACCCCGGAACGCGAAGCATTCAAGTTAGGTGGGCCGATTCGCTTCCATTTACAGTTAATCAACGGAGGCAATTCGGTATTGCTTTATGACCAGCAGGTCGCGGTAAATAATTCTATGACAATTACAGGCCCCAATGGTGAACAGGTCGAGTATATGGCTGGGCCCTATCAAACCCTTGGCGCGCCCGAGACGATCAAGCCGGGAGAAACCAAAACGCTGTTTGACCGGTTCGATATCGCCGGGCAATATGACATTAAGCGACCGGGTAAGTATCGCGTCCAGTTTAACGGAAACAACTTGCATGTCAGCGTCAGAACTGATGATAAAGCCGCCGACATCATCGACAATCCTGAGTCTTTCAAGCCTTATCCCGGATTCAAGCCTTATCCCGGAAAATTTCCATCAAATACGGTTCAAATAGACGTCATGCCAGGTGAAATGTGACCCGCAATTATTTGACAATGGTAGTATGAGCGGCGTCGAACATTCTTACGCCGCCGGTGTCTAATTGGAGGATTAGGCCTTTTTCGGGGTCTATTCCGATGCAATTGCCGGCAAATTCCCGACCGTTATAGATGAGCTTCACTCTGTGGCCTAATTGAACGCTCAGGTTACGCCATTGGTCTATTACTTTTTCGCTCGTTTGGGCTGCCACTTCGAGCCAGTGCTCCATCAAGATAAGTAATCTTTTTGCCAGCCAGATACGGTCGGAAGTTGAGTGACTTTCGATGTCGATACTCGTTGCGATTGATTGTAACTCATCAGGGAAAGATTCTTTAGTTTGGTGGCAGTTTATTCCAATACCAATAATGCAGGTATTGCCGCTGTTATCTGTTTTTGATTCGAGCAGGATTCCGGCCACCTTTTTGCCGTTGAGCATTATATCGTTCGGCCATTTGATTTTTGCCTGACCTTTGGCCGAGCTGCCGATGGCTTCGGCGACCGCTACTGCGCAGGTAAGTGAGAGCAGTTCAGCATTTAATTTATTGAAAGTTAAAACAATCGAACAAAGAATACTGTCTGAACGGCTGCTGTACCATTTGTTGTCGGCTCTGCCTCTGCCTGCGGTTTGTTCTTCGGCGAAAATTACAAGGCCGTCGTTTCCTTTACTCTTTGCGTATTCGGCGGCGATTGCCTGTGTGCTTGATGTGCGATTATAGACGAGGATTTTTCTGCCGATGCGTTTGGTTTTCAGATTCGCCTTTATCTTGTCAGGGTCCAGCAGGTCGGTTATTGGCATAACTTTAATTACCTGTCGAGTCCAATATCAACGGCTCTTGCCGAATGAGTGATCGCACCTACGGCGATTCTGTCGATGCCGCACTGGGCGATGGCTGAAACGCTGTCTAATGTTATGTTGCCTGAGGCCTCGAGCAATGGCTTTTTGTTTTTGCCGCACATTTTGTTCCGCATATCCACGGCGTGTTTTAACTGCCACTGGCCCATATTGTCGAGCAGCACAATGTCAATGCCCGGAATCTCCAAGACGTAGTTGAGCTGGTCATCGACGTGGTCAACCTCTACGGCGATGAATTTGACGCCTTTTACCTTCTTGGCTTTACAAATTATTTTTCGCAGTTTCGGCTGGAAGTTTCTGCCCAACTGTGCCAGATGGTTATCTTTAATCAAAATGCCATCATATAGCCCCATGCGGTGATTATGTCCTCCGCCACAGCGCACTGCGTACTTTTCGAGGATTCGCCAGCCGGGCATTGTTTTTCGAGTATCATAAATCTTTGCTTTCGTACCCTGAATAGCCAACACATATTTACGCGTTGTCGTGGCTATTCCGCTGAGTCTCTGGATGAAATTGAGCATAACCCGCTCGGCGCTGAGCATAGAGCACAAAGGCCCTTCGATTGCAGCGAGCTTGCTCCCGACGTGAGCTGATTCGCCGTCATTTACACGTACTTTTAGCTTGAGTTTTTCGTCATAGCATTTGAGAATCTCTCTGGCAATGTCCATTCCGCATACAACTATTTCCTCCCGTGAGATGACGTTTGCTTTGGCAACGGCATCATCTTTGAAAAGAAGCCTGCTCGTTACATCACCGGCTCCGAGGTCTTCTTCAATTGCCATTCGGATAAGAGGCCTGGCTTTTGCAATGTTAAGTTTTTTCATCTTTGCCTTTTACTTAGCAATAGTTTACAAAGATTGTCAATGTTCGTTCATGAAAAGACCTTGTTTTATGGGTCGAATAATTCGTAACCATATTACCAAATCTGTTTGATAAATGCAATTATCTCAAGATTAGAAATTCTTTTTCTTATATCGTTTTTGTTTTTTTGCGGCTAAAAAGTCGCTTTTCTTTTTTCTTGAGCTGACCAGAACCAATTCCGGCAACTCTTCCAGCTCCCGCAGCTGGTCCCGCAGAAAAGCGGCCCGCTCAAAATCCAGGCTCTGGGCAGCCTCAAGCATTTCCTTCTCAATTTGAGAAGCTAATTCGACCTTTTCGTACTCCGAATCGCCGAATCGCACCGCCTGGCGGGCGGTCTGCCTCGCTTTTATCTGCTCGGTCAGACTTTTACGGATTCCCTTTTTTATCGTTTCAGGTGTAATATTGTGCTCTTTGTTGTATTTTAATTGAATTTTACGACGTCTGCTCGTTTCGTCGATAGCTTTTTCCATCGAGGCGGTAACCGTATCAGCGTATAAAAAGACAGTGGCGTTGATATTTCGTGCGGTCCTGCCGATGGTTTGTATCAGCGAGGTCTGACTCCGCAGAAATCCTTCCTTGTCGGCATCAAGGATTGCGACCGCTGAAACCTCCGGCAAGTCCAGACCTTCCCGCAGCAGGTTTATCCCAACCAAAACATCAAATTCACCGCGGCGCAAAGCCCGCAGTATCTCAATTCTTTCGAGGGTCTTGATTTCGCTGTGTAGATAACGACATTTGAAACCTTTCTTTGTAATGAAACCGGAAAGGTCTTCAGCCATCCTTTTTGTCAGCGTTGTAACGAGCGTTCGTTCCCCGGCATTGACTCGTTTTTCAATTTCACCTAAAAGATGCGGAATTTGATTGCCGGCCGGATGTACAAAGATTTTGGGGTCTATAAGTCCGGTCGGCCTGATGATTTGTTCGACAACCTCGTTATCACATTTCTCCAGCTCGAATGGGCCGGGTGTAGCAGAAACAAAAACGACTTTGGCCCAGCTTTCCTGAAATTCCTCGAAGCGCAGCGGCCTGTTATCTAATGCACTGGGCAGTCTGAAGCCGTGCTCAATCAGGGTCTCTTTTCTGTGTCTGTCACCGGCCCACATTGCCCGCAACTGCGGAATGGCAACGTGGGATTCGTCGATAAATAAAAGAAAATCTTCCGGGAAATAGTCAATCAGCGTATAAGGTCTGGCACCGGGCGACAGGCCGGCCAAGTGTCGAGCGTAATTTTCAATCCCGCTGCAATAGCCGACCTCCTGCATCATTTCAATATCGTACATTGTTCGTGCCTGAAGCCGTTGTGCTTCCAGTAGTTTGCCCTGTCCCCGCAGCTCGGCCAATCGCTGTTGCAGCTCGGCCTTTATGCCCTCTACCGCAGAGCCGATTCTCTCTGACGGCATAATGTAATGCTGGGCCGGATATATAAAGACCTGTTCCTCAACAGCGAGGATTTCTGCGGATATGGGATTTATATAGCTTATCTTTTCTATTTCATCGCCGAAGAATTCAATGCGGACTGCAAAAGATTCGTAAGAAGGATGCAGCTCGACCACATCGCCTCGAACCCTGAACGTTCCTCTCTGGAAATCGATGTCGTTTCTGGTGTACTGGATGTCGGCTAACCTGCCGAGCAGCTCATTTCTGTTGCAATGGTCGCCGGTGCGGATGGCGACAACGCTGGCTTTATAATCTTCGGGTGAGCCAAGACCGAAAATGCAGGAGACGGAAGCAACAATAATACAATCATCCCTTGTTGAAAGACTGGTAGTGGTTGAAAGGCGGAGCCGGTCGAGGTCATTATTCTTCGAGGCGTCCTTTTCTATGTATATGTCGCGCTGGGGAATATATGCTTCCGGCTGATAATAATCGTAATAGCTGACAAAATACTCAACGGCGTTTTCCGGAAACAGCTCTTTGAACTCCTCATAAAGCTGAGCGGCTAATGTCTTATTGTGGGAGATGATAAGGGCCGGCAGGTTGTGTTGAGCTATGACGTTAGCCATTGTGAACGTTTTTCCGCTGCCGGTAACGCCCATCAGCGTCTGCAACTTTTTGCCCGCGTGCATTCCTTCTACAAGCCGTTCTATGGCTTGCGGCTGGTCGCCGGCAGGCTCAAACTCATTATTTAGCTTGAATATACCCATTGTTACTATTTTAGCTAAGAACTGAGAAGATTTCACGCGGAAAATTAGCGGACAGCCGGTAGAGGATAGACTCTGTCCTCTGACTTCTGTTTTCTGTCTTCTGTCTTCTGACTTCTGACTTCTGTCAATCTGATTTATTTGACCGGGTCCGGATAGACGACAGCGGCTACGAGTGCTTTTCCGTATCGCCGCCACAGGGTTTGCGAATCGAGTCCTGAGTCACCTTGCAGCATCTCGAAAGTTATGATGGGAACCCCCAGATCAAGTCCAGCGTATGAGCCGAGCGAGCCGGGCTTTGCGCCCAGCCTTCTTACAGGCAAACCACAATATTGGGCCATTCGAACAGCTAAAGTTGTGCCGGGACCGTCGTAGTCAATACAGGCCAACGGCTGATGAATGCTGACAATGCGGTCAGGGGAGTATTGCTCGATGAGTTGTTTGACCAGACGTGCTTCCGGCTCAGAAAGCGCAGTGGCTCCGGACTGTTTATCGTTAAGGCGGTTAGACGCCGGGAAATTGCGGTTGAGGTCCACGCCATTAGCGTTGAAACGGCTGTTGTGGGCCATGCCATCAGGATTTGCCACGGCTAAAAGCACGACTTTGCGTCCAGCCATCAGGTGCGGCTGCTGTTGGAGATATTTCCCTAACCGGCGGACAAGGGGTGTTCCGGCAGGCTCGTCGCCGTGAATTGTTGCCAGGATGAAGGTTACATCCGAACCTTGACCAAGCACGAAGGATAGAATCGGCAGACGCTGGACCGATGTACCGACAATACGGTACTGGCCCGGAATTACAAATGTCGGCACCTTTGGCGACGGTGGCGACTGTAGCGTAAGTGACAGCGGCGTCAGTGGCATCAATGACGGCGTAACCAGCTCCGGATAGACTGTGGGCTTATAGCAGCCGGCCAAGGCAAAGACAGCCAACAGGGCGCAAACGTCCAAGGTGAAAGAACGTTTTTTATTCATATCAGATATTCTTTCAAGCTTCCTTTCTTTCCCACAAAGTAGCGATACGAAGGTATTATAAGCTCTTGCCGCAAAGATTAAAGGCAAAAGTTAGAAGACGAAGATAAAAAGATTGGCCGAATGGTTGACTTTTCAGCAGCAATGGGGGAGAATGTGTTTTTCGCAGCCGGTGAAACTTCAAATGCTTAGGACTTGTAAATAAATTATCTTCCATTTTTGGCTGGCTTCGGCTGGCGGTGTCAGCAAAACTCGGACTACCAACCAGTAGGCCTGCGTTTTGCTTCCTTGCCAGCCTTGTCCTCGCTGGAGCCAAAACGAAACTTAATTTCTTTACCAGTCCTTATTATAAGCAGAAACATTGATGATAAGTTTTAGAAAATACGTCTTTGGTACGAACAAATAGCTCCGGAACAAAGGTATAAATGGCAGAGAAACGTAAAAAAATAAGGCTCCTTGTTTATATTGTAGTTGGAATATGCCTTGTGCCTTTTGCGTATTTAGGACGGGGGCTTTATTACGGTGCGAAAACAATACACGAGCTTTTGGCTGAGAACAAACATCTCAAGCAGGCGATAACCAATCTTACACGCGAGGAACAAATAGGCTATGCAAAGGTGATTGCCCAGGAGACAACAGACGGGCGGATGTTTACCACAATAAAATTTATTGAGACTGCCAGAGACGATAAACTGAAAAAGATTCTGGAGAAAGAATACACAATCGAAGGCGATATCATCCACTTTGACGCGTTGATTGTGAAGTTCGGCAATAAAATGGTTATGGACGGCAAGACAAGGGCGCTGTATCTATGGAGGAGAATCTATGGCGAGAAAATGACGCCGGAAGAGGGCTTCATAATAGAACAGCCGGGTACTGAACCCCAAAGATACAGCGACCTGTTTAAAGCACTGCCAATAAAGCAGAGGCAAATGTTCTGGTCAAATATCTGGGACCTGGCAAATGACCCTGAGAAGCTAAAGCAACACGACATTGAAGCCATTTATGGGAACGTCGTTTATTCGAGGCTAAGAAAAGGGCTTATTTACATCTTCAAGGTAAGTCCGACCGGCCAGGTTTATCCTGAAGTCGTGCCCGATATGTAACAGACTGAAAAAGACGGTTAATAGAAACGTACTTCCAGAAGATTAATTGGTGAGTAGTTCATTGGTTATCAGGAAAGTGCCTAAAGTGAGCTAAAGTGTCTAAAGTGAGCTAAAGTGAAAATATAATCCACAACTTTAGGCACTCAACTTTAGGCACTCCAAACTTTAGTTCACTTATTCTACTCACTACTCACCACTCTGTACAAGTCTAATCCCGCATTTCATAAGTTTGATTAGTTAAACCGGAGTGAGGTTCTTGATTGACGGACTTGGGGACGTCAGTTATTGTATAGGGGAGAAAATTTGACGTGATATTTTAGGATTCGCCCCTGATGAAGGAAAATACTGATTTTGATATTATCGTAGTAGGCGGCGGGATTATCGGTTTGGCGTCAGCCTATAAGATTACGTTGAGCCATCCGGATATTCGCATCGCCGTATTAGAAAAAGAAAACAGGTTAGCAGCTCATCAGACAAGCCATAATTCCGGCGTTATTCATTCGGGGCTGTACTATAAGCCCGGCTCAAATAAAGCAAAGACCTGCGCCAAAGGACGAAAAGAGCTTATTGCTTTCGCCAAAAAATATCGAATCCCTTACAAAATTTGCGGAAAAATAATCGTCGCAACAGAGGAAAAAGAGCTGCCCATGCTCGAAAAGATTTTCCACAACGGCAAGGAGAACGATATAGAAGGCATTGAAAAAATCGGGCCGGATGAAATCAAACAAATTGAGCCGTTCTGCTCCGGCATCGCAGGGATACGCGTGCCGTCCACCGGGGTCATTGATTTCGCCCGGGTTGCAAACAAATTAGCTGAGCTAATAGAGAAAAAAGGACCAGGCAACAAAGTTCTGACGCTGCATAAGGTAACAGGGTTTGACAAGCACGATTTCTATACGAAGGTTGCAACAAATCGAAAGGTTTTTACTGCGAACTATATTATCAACTGTGCGGGGCTTCAATCTGACAGGATAGCGAAAATGGATGTGGTAGAGACCGCGATGAGGATAATTCCCTTCCGCGGCGATTATTACGAGCTGACGGAAGAGGCCTCTGAAAAAGTCAAAAACCTGATATATCCCGTGCCGAATCTGGAATTCCCCTTTTTAGGGGTACATTTTACACGGATGATTGACGGCAAAGTCGAGTGCGGCCCAAACGCCGTCTTCTCATTCAAACGGGAAGGTTACGGAAAAATCAATTTTAACCTGAAAGATACCTGGGATGCTCTGAGTTATCCCGGGCTTTGGAAAATGTTCCTGAAGCATTGGAAATACGAATTAGGCGAATACAAAAGGGCGTTTTGCAAAAAACTATTTCTTCGGCAACTGCAAAGGCTTATTCCTTCGCTTGGCGCAGATGACATAAGGCCGGGAAAGACGGGCGTGCGGGCACAGGCACTTGGGCCGAACGGCGAACTGATTGATGATTTCAGAATAGAAAGACAGAGAAACTCTATCCACGTCTTAAATGCGCCCTCCCCGGCCGCGACGGCATCGCTGGCTATCGGTGATTACGTAAACAAAATAGCTACGGAATACTTTAAACTCAGAAAATAGTTCATTATTTGTTTGTTGAGCATATCAGAAGGAGAATTGTATGAATCGACGTGATTTCTTGAAAACCGTAGGACTCACGGCAGCATCGCTGGCAGTACCAAGCTGTACCGTTGACTCTCAACAATTAACTGCATATTCATTATATAAAAAACCAAATTTCGTTTTCATTCTCATAGACGATATGGGTTGGTCGGACGTGGCCTGCTACGGCAGCAAGTTTCACGAGACACCCAATATTGACCGGTTAGCCAAACAGGGTATGAGTTTTACCGATGCATACGCGGCCTGCCCCGTCTGCTCTCCAACCCGCGCCAGTATCCTCGCCGGTCAGTATCCGGCGCGAGTAGGCATCACTGACTTTATTCCAGGCCATCAGCGACCCTGGGAAAAACTCAAGGTCCCCCAGAATCGCCTGCAATTGCCGCTCGAAGTGATTACTATCCCCGAAGCGCTTAAAGAACAGGGCTACACCACAGCCCACATCGGCAAGTGGCACCTCGGCGGACAACCCTATTCCCCGGAACATCAGGGCTTCGATTTGGCCATTCAAAGAGGACGCAACCGCAACGACAAACAGGTTACCAGTTTCACCGACAGCGCCATCGACTTCATCCAGGCCAACTCAGACAAGCCGTTCTTTCTCCAATTGTCTCATAACAGCGTGCATATTCCGCTCCAAGCACCGCAGGAACTAATCGACAAATACAAAAACAAACCTAAGCCGGCAACCGGCGTCAATAACCCCACCTACGCAGCTATGGTCGAGCACTTAGATAACAGTATCGGCCGTATTATGGAGAAGCTCGACGAGCTGAATCTTGCCGAGCGAACCATTGTAATCTTCTTCTCAGACAACGGCGGGTTGTATCAGGCCTACGGTGGTTATAGAGGCAATAAAGAGATTGTTATGACCAACGAACCCCTCCGCGGCGAAAAGGGAACATTGTACGAAGGTGGAATCCGTGAGCCGCTAATCGTTCGCTGGCCCGGCGTAGTCAAGCCGGGAACCACATGCAGTGCACCTGTCTCCAGCGTCGATTTCTATCCGACCTTTTTAGAGATTGTCGGAGCCAAGGCCGACCCGACCCACGTGCTCGATGGCGAAAGCATCCTGCCTTTGCTCAGGCGGAGCGGCAAGCTCAAACGCGATTGCATTTACTGGCACTATCCACATTATCATCACTCCACACCTGCCGGTGCAATTCGACAAGGGGATTGGAAACTAATCGAGTTCTATGAGGATGGCCGACTCGAACTTTACAATCTCAAACGCGATATTGGGGAAAAACATAATCTCACAACGAAGCTGCCGAAAAAAGCGGCCCAACTGCAGCAGAAGCTCGCCGCCTGGCGCAAATCGGTCGGCGCCAAAATGCCCACACCGAACCCTGATTACGACCCGGCCAGGGCGCACGAATGGGGCCGTCGGCAACAAAAGAAATCTCGCAAATAATAAGGAGCTTATATTATGGCGGAAAGTTTTGATGTTGTAGTAATCGGCAGCGGCCCGGGCGGTTATGCCGCCGCTATCAGGTGCGCACAAAGAGGCGCTTCGGTAGCAGTTATCGAAAAAGAATTCATCGGCGGCACCTGCTTGAATTGCGGATGCATCCCGTCGAAGACACTGCTTGCTTCGGCCCACACCCTGCTGTTGATAAAGCACGCAGCGATGATGGGTATCGACGTTAGCTCAGCTACTGCTAACTGGCCGAAGATTCAGGCAAGAAAAGATGCCGTAGTGGGCGGCTTTCGAAAAGGCCTGACAGGACTAATCAAGAGCCACGAGGTAACAATAATCCCGGGCAGGGCCGTCGTTACAGCGCCGAATCAAATCAAAATCGAAACAGACACCGCACCGATGCAGATACAGGCGGGCAAAATAATCTTAGCGACCGGTTCGCAGCCGAGCCAAATTCCGGCAATCCCATTTGACGGCCAAACCGTTATCAGCAGTAAAGAAGCCCTGACCTTTCAGCAAATACCAAAATCAATGGTAATCATAGGCGGCGGAGTAATCGGCTGTGAAATGGCCTGCATCTATGCCGCAATGGGGACCAAGGTAGCTATTGTAGAAGCACTTTCCCGATTGATTCCTATGGAGGACCAATGGGTCGGCAGACTCATAGAACGCGAATTCAAAAAACTCGGCATTGATTCGCACATCGGCCAAAAGGTTACTTCAGTCGATAAAACCGGCACGCCGGCAAAAGTCGTACTTGAGGATGGCCAAACAATCGAGGCGGAAAAAGTACTCGTCTCTGTGGGACGAAGAGCGGTTGTCGATGAGGAAACAATCGATGCTTTGAATTTACAGATGAACGATTCCGCTATCGCAGTTAATGAAAAATTAGAAACCAATGCCCCCGGCGTCTATGCTATCGGCGATGCCGTAGGTACAACCTTTTTAGCTCACGGCGCCTTCGCCGAGGCCGAGGTTGCAGCGGTCAACGCCACAGGAGGTGATGAAAAAATAGCCGACTATTCGCTTATCCCGCGGGCTGTTTATACGTTCCCTGAAATTGCATCCGTCGGCAAAAACGAAGAGGCCTGCAAAAACCAGGGCTTCGATATTAGCATTGGAAGGTCGTTCTTCAAAGCCAACGGTAGAAGCGTTGCGCACAATGAAACCGTCGGCGAAATAAGGGTCGTAAGGGACAACTCTACCAATAAAATCATAGGTGTTACAATGGTTGGCGCTATGGCAACTGAGTTGATAGGCGCAGCAAGAGCACTGATAGGCAGCACCGAGAAAATCACCGAGATAAGTTTCCCGCACCCAACCGTCTCAGAGGTTCTCAAAGAAGCTGTCGAAGACGCCTTCGGCCTGAGCCTCCACAATCCACCAAAGGCATAACGTGGAATGAGTGCGTCATTCCCGAGCGCATGCGAGGAATCTATTCTTACCATTGTCATTGCGAGCATCGCGAAGCGATGCGTGGCAATCTCATTCGTTACGCTATGTCATTCCCGAAAAAGCCGGAATCCGCTTAATCCCATATCGTTCATAATTCGAAATTCCTTGTTCGATATTCATTATTCTCTGTACTTGCTTTGTATCTTGGTGGCTAATTTTTTTTATTTTTTCCTTGCTTTTTTCCTGTCTATTGTATTATTATGGGACACTGAAAGCTTCTGACAAATGGTTGATGATGAAGAAAAAAACGATAAACGATCCAATAGAAAGGAACCGTTTTTTTCTGCCTTACCTGACAAATTGACTGCCTCATATGGTGGTTCGACACAAGAGCCTGGCGGCAAAATAGGTCCTTACAAGCTGCTTAGCATCCTGGGTGAAGGCGGCTATGGAATTGTCTATCTGGCTGAGCAGCAGAAACCGATCAGACGTCAAGTGGCCTTGAAGATCATCAAGCCGGGCATGGATACCAAACAAGTTATCGCTCGCTTCGAAGCCGAACGCCAGGCTTTAGCCCTTTTAAACCACCCCAATATCGCTTCTGTCCACGACGCGGGAACTACAAAGAGTGGGCTGCCATATTTCGTAATGGAGTTTGTAAAAGGTGTGCCCATAACCGAGCACTGCGATCGGCAAAAGTCAAGCATCGAGGAGCGACTTAGGCTGTTTTCGGACATCTGTGATGCTATTCAATACGCTCACCAAAAAGGTATCATTCACCGCGACATCAAGCCTTCGAATATTCTTGTGTCCTTTGACAGAGAAAGAGCTGTGCCAAAAGTTATCGATTTCGGCATAGCCAAGGCCATCAGTCAGCCCCTGACTGAACGAACGCTGCACACCGAGCAAGGCCAGTTTATCGGCACGCCCGAGTACATGAGTCCTGAGCAGGCCGAGATGACTACCCAGAATATCGATACCCGCTCGGATATCTACTCGCTCGGCGTAGTGCTATATGCACTGTTAACCGGCGTGTTGCCGTTTGATCCCAAAACGCTCGGTG
>JADFJC010000047.1 GCA_022566315.1 Planctomycetota bacterium | reverse complement strand
TGGGGTCAGAAGCGGCAGTGTAACAGCATTTATAACTGCGCTGGAAAGCATAACCGACACTACGGTACTCGCTAATCCCAAGATTCTCGCGGTAAACAAACAGGAAGGCAAGGTGCTGATCGGAAGAAACCTTGGCTATCGAAGCAGTACCACAATCAGTACAGGTGGAATTGCCACGGAAGGTGAAGTGAAGTTCCTCCAAACCGGAACAGTATTAGTGTTCAGGCCCTTTATCGGCAATGATGGTTACATCCGAATGGACATTTATCCCAAGGATAGTTCAGCCATAATCGATAACGATGGGGTCCCACAGGAGACTACCACTGAGTTGAGCACTAACATCCTTGTAAAGGACGGCGAAACAATCGTTATTGGCGGACTGTTTAGGGATGTTGTGGTTACAAGCCGAAGCCAGATACCTTTGTTAGGCGATTTACCGTTTATAGGAGCGCTCTTCAGAAGTACTTCTGATTCGACTCGACGTGAGGAAGTGATTATTTTGCTTACTACTCATATTATTGAGGAGCCGAGCGAGCTTGAAGGAGAGGCAAGAGCAGACGATGTTCGCCGCAAGAGATTTGGCGCAAAGGAAGAATTGCAGTGGATGGGCAAAGCCAGATTGGTCGAAGACCGTTACGCAAAAGCCGCCAGATACTACGTTGATGGTGATACCGAGGCTGCAATGAAGGAGCTGGACTATGTGCTTGAGCTTCGTCCGTCATATCTTGAGGCGATTCGACTGAAAGAGAGAATCATTGCTGAGACGAATCCGGATGAGCTGGACATGATTGAAAGAATTATGCTTGGTGATATTGAGCGCGAAGACTCCGACAAGTGGCTGAGAAGATAGATAATTGATTATTGATTATTGACTATTGAAAAGCAAGAAGCTGAATTCTTAGGTTCGTAACAATAGTAAATAGACAATAGAAAATAGTCAATTGAAAGGGTTGTTGTTTTGAGACTCAGAAGAATCTTATATGCGATAGTCACGTTAATCGTGGCGAGCAGTTTGTTTGTAGGCGGCCTCGCCGAGTGGCAGTCCTATGGACTTCTTACGGAGGACTCTGGCACCCAAGAGGGTTGGCGCTACGCCGGTTATGTGCAGCGGATACCCCTTGTGTCGGTGTGCTGCGTTGTTGGGGCTGTGGGCGTGATTTGTCTTGGCTGGTACCAGCTAAGACTGGCCGGGGCGGTCACGTCCATAGCCACGCTGCTCCAGGACGATAAAGCAGGTGCTATCGGTGATAGGAAGAGATTCTTTGCTCCGCTCAGAATGACAAAAATAGACGAATTGTACCAGGCTATTAGTAAGCATTTTGCCGGCTGCACTGCTCGTATTGCCAAGTACGAAAAGCAAATCAAGGATTTGCAGGTTCAGATTCAACTTTCACAAAGACGCGGGAAAAACACCGAGGCCATTATATACAGCATTCGCGATGCTGTTATCGTTATTGATGAGTCTGACAGGCTGTTGATGGCAAATGAGATGGCCGGCCGACTTTTCAATTTTGATTTTAACAATTCGCAGCACAAACCCGTCAGTGAGCTGATAGGGCCGGACCAAAGTGAATTTGTAGATTTTCTAACTCGCCGCAGACAAAGTAAGGGGCAGGCAACGAGAAAAGAGCTTGAATTTTTAGAAGACGGAACTCCAAAAACTTTCGATTGCATCGTTTCGTGTGTTTATGACCAGGGCCGGCAGGTTTGCGGGGCCGTGGCGGTGCTGCACGATGTTACGCGCGAGAAAGAAATATCAAAGATGAAAAGTGATTTTGTAAGTCATGTTTCACACGAGCTCAAGACGCCTCTTGCTTCTATCACAGCCTATGCGGAAATGTTAGCTGATGGTGAAGCTGACGATGAACAGACAAGAAAAGAGTTTTATTCGGTGATTCAAAGTCAGGCCCAAAGGTTGAATCGGCTGATTGAAAATATCCTGAACAGTTCGCGAATAGAGTCAGGTCTAATAAAAGCAAATAAGGAGCCGGCCAGCTTGACGATGCTCATAGAAGAACAGTTGCAAATGATAAAAGGCTACGCTGAAGAAAAGAAAGTAGAGGTCATCGGGCAAAAGCCGATTGTATTCGACCAGGTGTATGTGGACAAGGATATGATTCAGGAGGTTATTGTTAATTTGTTAAGTAACGCCGTCAAATATACTCCGTCCGGAGGTTCAGTAAAGATTGAAATCGAAGTTGACGAAGGCGCCTCTCTGGTACGGGTTAGTGTAATTGACACGGGGGTTGGCATTCCCGAAGATGAAATCGAACATGTCTTTGATAAATTTTACAGGGTCGGTGCCAACAAAAAGCAGGCAAAAGGGACAGGCCTTGGGCTTAACCTTGTTAAGCAAATAGTTGAAAAGGTTCATGACGGCAGAGTATTCGTTACGAGCCAGGTCGGTATAGGGAGCACTTTCGGCTTTGAGCTGCCCCTGGCGACAAGGCAGGGGAGTCGGAGCGTTGTAAAAATTGTGGATAGCAAAAGAATCGTGCGCTAAACGCTGCACGCTGTGCGTTAATCTTTTGAGGAGGCAAAATAATGACAGGTAAGAAAGTTTTGATTGTGGATGACGAGATACACATCGTTCATGTAGTGGCGATAAAACTTCGTAACAATGGTTATGAGGTCATATCGGCGGATAACGGTGCCGAGGCTTATGAGCTGGCCTGCAAGGAGAAACCGGACATCATTGTTACGGATTTTCAAATGCCGGTTATGACGGGGCTGGAACTTGTGGAGAAACTTCGGCAGCACCAGGAAACGAAAGACATACCAGTGATTATGTTGACTGCCAGGAACTTTGCTATTCCGAAAGAGCAGCAGGAAGAGTTGCGAATATCAGACTGTCTGAGCAAGCCATTCAGTCCTAAGGAGTTGTTGGGGAACATCGAAGATGTTCTGTATCAGAAGCAAGTGATGGTAAGCAATTGATAATTAAGGAAAAGCATTAAAATAATTGATGGTAAAGGATCGGTAGGAAGCTATGCTGGATACGATAAGGAAAACTTTAAGTTTGTCACAACAGCGTGAGCTTGAGAGCTTTGGCGCCAGGGTAAATAAGTTCGGCGCTAATTTTGCAGTTTGCAATGCCGCGGACGAACTTATCTTGCTGTGCGAGGGCGGCAGATTCAAAAGCAGCAGGGAACAGTTAATAAAGCTGAGCCGGCAGGTTTTAGAGCAAGACGGCGAGAAAAGCTGTTCCGATGACCCCGGCGTGCCGATATGGAGATTTGGTGATGCAAATTTTGTTTTGGCTGCCGTTCTGAAATCCGCTCGTGTCAGTAACAAAGGTGGAGAAGTTATAGGAACAGCTTGGGTTGACTTGGGTGATAAATCATTATGCCCGGCTTCTGTCCCGTCATTCGATATAGGCGGTGCGAATCCGGCCCAGACGGACAGCGACTATTTAGCGGAAATGCTTGGGCTTTTGGTCGAAAAATTTCAGGCCGAGACAAAAGCCGAAAAACAGATTGAAATGATCGGCACAGAACTGGCGCAGACATACGAGGAGCTGGTGCTGCTTCACAAGCTCAGCACAAATATGAAGGTTACCGAATCGGACGCCAGCTTCCTGCAGATAGCTTGTGACAGCTTAACCGAAATTGTTTATGTCGAAGGCATCGCAATATTGCTGGAGAAGACCATCGATGACAAGCAGCAGTTGATTGTAACCGCCGGCTCAGGCTTGATAGATATAGATGAACAAACGGCAGCTATTTTACATAGCGGATTGATGGAGGAAATAAACAGCGGTAAAGAGGCACTGTTAGACAGCGAGGTGGATTCGGCTTTCAAATATGATTGGCCGAGCAACATCAAAAATATTATTGCGGTACCTTTATTCGGCAAGGAGAAAACAGAATCCGGCTTTACAGGGAAAACTGAGAATGGTAACTGCATAATGGGGCTGATGGTTGCAATAAACAGAATCGGCAAACAGGATTTCGACAGCACCGATGTAAAACTATTTAATTCAGTGGCCGGCGGATGTGCCGTGTTTATCGAGAACGGCAGGCTCTTTAAGGACCTCAAAGAATTATTCATCGGCTCGCTGAAAGCACTGACAAGTAGTATTGACGCCAAGGACAAATATACACGCGGTCATTCCGAAAGGGTTGCGTTTGTTTCTCGATGGATTGCTGAAAGGCTCTCCGAACAAGAGCAATTGGATGAAGAACAAATACATATGGTTTATTTGGCTGGATTGCTGCACGATATAGGAAAAATAGGAACAGAGGAAGCAGTATTACGCAAGGAGGGCAAGCTGACTGAGCAGGAATTCAACCGTATAAAACAGCACCCATCGGTAGGTGCAGGTATTTTACATGAAATAAAACAGATGCGTGATATTGTTCCGGGCGTATTGTCTCACCACGAGCGAGTTGACGGCAAAGGATATCCTGACGGTTTAATGGGTGACCAGATACCGCTGACGGGCAAAATTGTGGGGTTGGCAG
Source organism: Planctomycetota bacterium (assembly GCA_022566315.1). Taxonomy (GTDB): domain Bacteria; phylum Planctomycetota; class Phycisphaerae; order Sedimentisphaerales; family Anaerobacaceae; genus NIOZ-UU13. The sequence goes on along the minus strand of JADFJC010000047.1, from coordinate 23,242 downwards.
ATTGTTTTGACGCAATGACATCAAAGCGAACCTATAGAGATGCGATGACTATGGAACAGGCACTTGCAGAGATAGAGAAAGGATTGGGCACACAATTTGACGAGAAAATCGGCAGAGTTTTTCTCGACAGCGATGTCAAGCGGCTCTGGGACATTATACAGAATGGTTTCAGCGAAATTTACAGGAGCAGTGATTATATAGAATATGGTGCTGCTGCTGTGGGGACGCTAATCAGATGAAAGTCAAGATACAGGATTACAACGATGTTACGGTTGTTGAGCTGCAGGGCGAGCTGGGCGGTGACGATGTCGAATTGTTCCAAAGTACAATCACCGACATAATCGCAAAACGTAAGACTGGTGTAGTGCTTGATATGAGCGGCATGGGATTTATTGATGGTGAAGGTTTGGAACAGTTGTTGTGGGCGCGGGACTACTGTAACCAGAACAAACGTGAGCTTAGATTAGCGGGACTTGATGAAAACTGCATGAGAATCCTGGAAATCACTCGACTCGAAAAAGAGTTTGACCACTACGCGGAACTTGCCGAGGCGGTAAAGAGTTTTGCATAATAAGTTCGTGGTTCATTGTTCGTAATCTATAAGAGGCGGGATACAAGCATCGAGAATCGAGAATCGAGTATCGAGAATCGAGTATGAGTCAAATAGCTGTGGAAAATAAGATGCAGCTCGGTCAGCTGCTGCTGGCGCGTGGCGTTGTAACTGCTGAGCAGATTGAAAAGGCTCTGGCTGAACAGAAAGAAAAGGGGCATCGCAAGCTGCTCGGTGAGCTTCTGGTGGAGATGGGCTATTGTACGGAGAATCAGATAGCCTCGGCACTGGCAGAAGCCTATGGTGTGCCGTACGCGCAGGTTGGGCCGAAGATATGCGACACAAAGGCGATCGAGATTTTGCCGAGAGAATTTCTCGAAGAATATATCGTCCTGCCACTGTTTAAAGTTCATGATGTGCTCACAGTGGCGGTCAGTGAGCCGACAAACGTATTTTTGATAGATGAAATAGAGCGGATAAGCGGCTGTAAAGTTCAGATAGTATGCTCGACAAGCAAGGACATCAAGGCCACTCTGCAGACGTATTTGCCGGCTGCCAATGTCTTTGTCATTGACGACATTATCGATGACGAGGGACTGAAAGACTTTACGCTGATAGAAAATATCACGCAGGATATAAGCGACCTTGAGGAGGTAGCCGGACAATCGCCTGTCGTAAAGCTGGTTAATTATCTGCTCTATAACGCCGTGCGGGAAAATGCCAGTGACATTCACATAGAGCCGGATGATAAGAAATTACGGGTTCGATACAGAGTCGATGGCATGTTATACGAGAAGATGTGTCCACCTCATCAGATGCATTCTGCGATTGTTTCGCGTATCAAAATTATGGCTGAACTGGACATCGCTCAGAGGCGTCTGCCGCAGGATGGGGGTATTCATGTTTTAGTAGAAGGCAGGCCCATCGATTTACGGGTATCAGTTATGCCGGGCAACTTTGGCGAAAAAGTGGTCATCAGAATTATCGACATGCAGAAGTTTTTTTTTAGTCTTGAGTCGCTCGGATTTACCTATGAAAATCTCCGGTTGTTCAGAGAGGTGATACAATATCCGAACGGCATAGTTTTGGTAACAGGTCCGACCGGCTCAGGTAAAAATACCACTCTTTATGCCGCACTTGTTGAGTTAAACAGCGATGAGGTTAACATCTGCACGGTGGAAGACCCGGTGGAGTGCAATATTGAGGGTATAAATCAGTTCCAGGTAAACGAAGGCGCAGGTTTTGAATTTTCGACAGCCCTGCGTAGTTTATTAAGGCAGGACCCGGATATAATAATGGTTGGCGAGATTCGTGATGAGCCCACTGCTAATATCGCGGTGCAGGCAGCACTGACGGGTCATCTGGTTCTTTCAACTCTGCACACGAATGATGCCCCCGGTGCGATAACACGTTTGCTGGATTTGGGCGTGGCTCCTTATCTTGTAAGTGCTTCGCTGATTGCGGTCTTGGCACAGCGACTTGTGCGAAAGATATGTCCGAATTGCAAAACAGAGTATGAGCCACCAACGAGTATAAAGAAGATCGTTGAAGAAACAGACGGAGAAGCTCTGAAATTTTATCGCGGCGTAGGTTGTAAGAAATGCCGGAACACTGGCTATGCCGGTCGAATTGCCGTTCACGAGCTGTTTGTGCCGAATGATGAAATTATGGAAATGATTAATGAGCGGCATAGCTTAAAGAAATTAAGAGCAAAGGGACTTGAAAACGGAATGGTTTCTTTGCAACTGGATGGAATCGAAAAGGTAAAGGCAGGCATTATATCTATTGAGGAAGTATTGAGAACAGCGCAGACAGAAATTTGATATGTTTGGCTGCGCGTAATACTATATCCGCAATGCAGGATAAGAATAAATGACTGTTTCGGCAACAAAAACTACAGAAGAGCTTGATTCTGCAAAGAAAGGCCGGGAGTTACCGCCCGCCGGCAACAAGCAGGGACAAGGAAGAGACGGTTCTGGGGTCTTTAGGGACGTCGAAACCGATTCGAGTTCACAGATGCAAAAAGATTATGGCCCGGCCCGGTCACAAACTACGCTACCGGTGCGCCAGCAACTCTGTAGAGCAAAGGTCAAGCAGGATGAGCTTATACTATTCACAACACAGTTATCGGTGATGCTTGATAGTGGAGTGGTGCTTAGCGATGCTCTTGATGCCATTGCAGGGCAGGCTGAGCATGGAACGTTTAAGATGATAATTATGGATGTGGCCGAAACGGTCAAAAGCGGAGAGAATTTTTCAAAAGCATTAGCTGGCTACCCAAAGGTTTTCAATACAATGTTTATCAGTATGGTAAAGGCTTCGGAAGCGTCCGGCAAAATGGCGGAAATGCTTAGCGTGCTCAGCGGCTATCTGAACTTCGAATCCGAAACACGCAAACGCATCAAAGGGGCACTTACGTATCCATTTATAATGGCGTTAATGGCCGTGGCGGCAACGGGGACTTTGATGTTTTTTGTTTTGCCGAGGTTTATGAGGATTTATGAATCAAAGGGGGCTGCGCTGCCAAAAATTACTCAAGTTTTAGTTGGTTTCAGCAAACTGTTGGGGAATTTTCAAGCAATGACGGTTTTCCTGACAGTAGTGATATTGATGTCGGTGGGATTATATTACTGGGCAGGGACTTTAACTGGCCGCCGGGTGATCGATTTCATCAAAATCCGCACACCTGTATTGGGCACAATGTTTATTGATACGATAGTAACTCGCAGTATGCGTATTATGGCGACAATGGTTAATACGGGTGTGAACCTGCTGGAGTCGATAGCAGTGATTAAAAACTCATGCGACAATTACTATTTTCGCCGGCTTTGGGCTGGGGTGGACGAAAGAATTCGGGATGGCTACCAGTTGTCGGAGTCTATTATGATTTCACCCAGCAGTCAATTAATTGCGCCGGGTATTATTCAAATGCTAAAAGCGGGAGAAAAAAGCGGCAAACTTGGGGAAGTCTGCGATAAAATATCGGTCTTTTATGAAAAAAAGCTCGAAGGTTCAATCAGGAACGTTATGGCACTTATAGAGCCGGTAATGATAATAATCCTGGGTAGTATTATTGGAACGGTTGCCATTGCGTTGTTATTACCGGTGTTCAAAATATCGAGTGTTATTGCGCATTAAAGATGGGAAAATGTTGTAAAAGGCCCGGCGGTCTGCAATTTCCTGATGAAAACCTTTGATGCTCTCGAAATACCAAATGTCATGCACTTCGATAAATCTACTCAAAAAATTAGTTAACTCAAACTGACCCATCTTGAACCAAACTTTGGCGTAAGTGCTGTCCTGACAAAAGCATAAAGCAGCCTGTTATTCCTGCTTTTACAGGAAGACAAAGAGAAGAACTTCCCATACACTTTCTAAGGGCGCCAAACAAACATCACAGAAGAGGTCCCTGGGCCAAACTCAGAGCTAAATATTTTTGAGGGAAAAATCGTTACTTAAAAAACAGAAATAAGCTATAATATTCAGCAGTTAGTTCATAGTGTAGTATGTAGTTTTGATTAGGAGCAGATATGTCAGGTCATTCACACTGGGCGGGAATAAAATATAAAAAGGCGGCCACCGACGCAAAACGCGGCAAAGTATGGAGCAAAATCGCTCGAATGATAATAGTTGCAGCCAAGAGTGGTGGCGGGGATCCGGCTGCTAATCTGTCTTTGCGTTATGCAATCGACAAGGCCAAAGCCGCCAGTATGCCGAAAGATACGATTGAAAAGGCAATCAAAAAAGGAACCGGCGACGTGGAGGGTGTTACTTTTGAAGAAGTGCTGTATGAGGGCTATGGATCCAGCGGTGTGGCTATAATGGTCGAGGCACTGACGGATAACCGTAATCGAACTTCGCCGGAAATTAAGAGAGTGTTCGAAAAACACGGCGGCTCGTTGGGGACAAGCGGATGTGTTAACTGGATGTTCCGCAAGAAGGGGCTTATTACGATTAACACAGCCAGCGTGGGCGAAGAACAACTCCTGGAAATTGCCCTCAGTGCCGGCGCCGATGATATGCAGACCGTGGGAGACGTTTTCGAGATAACCTGTGAGCCGGGTGCTTATGAAGAACTAACAAAGGCCCTGCATGAAAAAGAAATAGCTACCGAGGTAGCTGAAATTTCGATGGTGCCGCAAAACACCATTGAGATTAACGATGAAAAAACAGCCAAGAAAATAATTTCGCTTATGGATGCCTTCGAAGACCACGACGATGTGCAAAACACGTATGCGAACTTTGACATATCTGAAGAAATAATGGCTCGTATATCGTAATGCGTATTGCGTGCTACGGGGTTGATTGGCCTGTGAGGAATTTTAGTCGCTGTTTTGCGAACTGGTATTTTTCTTCGCCGAGTCGGCTGACAATTTTCTCCCTTTCGGGGTACATTTTCCGAAACTGGGCGCGATATTTATCTTCGATGTTGATTGCTTCTTCATACTGTCTGCTTGCGATATCGGTTCTGCCCAACATCTCAGCTATTTTTGCCAGCTCAATTCGCAGTCGCGCGCAGCCGGGATAACGATGCTCAACAGTAAACGAGGCGTTATCGAAAGCTTTTTTTAGCCAATCAATTTTTTCCTGTTGTGTCGAGACTTTCGCGAGCAATAAATACGCCTCCGTTAATCGTTCATAGTTTTTAAAAGCAGCACTGTTGCGCTCGATTGCGGCCCGCAGGCACTTTTCCGCCTGCAGCAGCAGGTCCCGATTGCGCCGTAAGGCGTCCCCAAGCGGAGCACGCGGTATTAGCCTTTCGAAATGGTGCAGATACAGTCGGCCATTCAGAGACAATGCGGTCGGGCTTAAAAGGTCATCCTCAGCGGCATAATCCAGGAGTGTGTGGGCCTGCTCGAATCGGCCAACGGATATGGCTCGGTTAGCCCGCTGGATTTTAGCGGTGGCTTTGGCTACCGGAACAAGAGCATAATTAAAATAGACACAGGTTATTACCACCCCTGCCGCCACTATCAGTATCTTTACAAAAGGCGCAGGTTGTAGAACGACCTGCGGTCGAGGATTTGTTTGAGAACATATTGCGATAAGACAAGCTATTATCGCCCAAAAAACAGTAAGTACGCCAGGCTCAAAAATGGCAAAGTCTATCAAGTTATGAAAACCAACGCCTAAAACAGCACAAAAAAGAGCAGCAGCGGCAATACTTGAGTGAGACCTTTTTGCCGGCCTCTCACCGGCTGCTGCAAGCAGGAAACCGGCTATAAATACAATCACAGGCATTATATACAATATGATTATCCCGGCTTGTCTTTCCTGCGGCGAAGCAGTCAGCGGCAGGGGAAAAATAATTGGTCTGATAAACAGCAACGCAGCCGATACTATAATCGCTAAGACAATCGCTAATCTTTTGAAAGTCGGCTCAGGCCGATGAGCTTCCGATGAGCAGCTTGCAGACCTGGGAGATACTACGGCCCACAATGGCATGCAAATCATAGCTAAAAAACCAATAAGCCCGATGGGACCGTATTGAGTAAGGATACTGAGCACAAAGTTATGCGGGTTCGCGACGGATTCCGATGCTGAAGCTGGTTTGTAATGTGGATAGAAGTGTGCGAAGTTGCCGGGACCAACTCCGGTAAGCAAATGGTCGGCATACATTTTTACTGATGCACGCCAGTACTGCCATCTGACAAGCATTGAATTGCCGCCTGGTAATCGGCCGTGAGATAATCCATACCAAACAACTGCCCCGGTCCCTGCCAGAGCCAATAGCAAACATATAATCAGTACAGTTTTTTTGTGAGCTTTCAGCCGGTTGCCAAGGCAAAGATAAATAACAAACATTGCTGCGGCGAAGAGCGAGGCGAGAATTGCGCCTTTGCTCTTGGTAATTACAAGGCCGAAAATAACAACTGCCACTGCAATGCCGCATGTGATAAGCCAAACAAATTCGAGTTCGGCAGATTTGCGATTTCTATACCTCTCAATAAGCAAGGCAATAGCGGCCAAAGACGCCAGCAATGCAAAAGAGCCGGCGGAATTACTTGTTGTGAAAAAGCCGCTGATATCCTTCGAGTACAAACGATGTTCAAACTGGAAGTGCTCCAAACTGTTCGGGACAATTCGCTGCTGCGCCAGAGCCGCATTAGGATCCTGCTCATAAAATTCAATCAAATGCTCATTTTCGGGATACTGCTCCCAGCACCGATAAGCCGAGACCACACCCAGGGCAACAATGACAGCTAAAACAAGTTTTACTTTTGATTGGCAGTCCAGTATCTGAACCAGAAGCAAAGCCATCAACACCGGTGCGACAAGCATAACGAAATCGGTAATTGCCAGCCGCTTATCCGCCGCTGCAATTCCGGCAGCGACAGCAGCTATACAGAATATGCCCAGCCCGATTTCTATACCGGAAAGCCGATATACAAATCTCTTACCACAAAAGCTCCATACAACCCACAGGACAAACGAGAATATCAGTATGGTCGATATGGACATACTGTAAAGATTGTTACTGATATCGCCGGCGAAAGTGGTCGCCTGCACCGTTGGGCTTTCCGTAAACGTTGTGCGAAGTGCAATTACACAAAGGCAGATGGCAAGGAGTATGTATTCCAGGCACACCAAGGCTTTGCTTTTGGATAAATTCGAATTAGTCGGCGGCTTTATCATTATGTGCGGTGGTTTCAAAAATAGCGACAATAGATAATACCATAACTGTTTGAATAAAGATTAGAATTGCGCCGGCCAGATTGACCTGGTAGAGAAAAATTGCACCAAGGCCGGTGCAGAGCGTAGCTAAGTATAATGTTAAAACTGTTTGGGTATCGGTTAAGCCATGCTTTTTTAGTCGATGGGAAAAATGCTGCGTGTCGCCGATAAAGGGGCTTTTGCCTTGGCTTATACGCAGACCGGTTACACTGATGAAATCATAGAGCGGGACAGCCATAACGACCAGCGGCATAAATACAGCATACCATTGGCCGCTTTGCGCTTCGTGATAGTAAGTGGTGCGCAGACTCAGCATCGCAACAAAAAATCCCACAACGAGCGAGCCGGCGTCTCCCATAAAAATTTTGGCAGGCGGGAAATTAAATACCAAAAAGCCTGACAGCGCCCCTATAAAAACAAGTGCCAGTCCGCCCACAAAGACCTGGCCGCTTAAAGCGGATGCAGTGAATAAAATACAGCTTATTATGACGGCGATGCCGGCAGAAGCGCCGTCCATATTGTCAAGGAAGTTAAACGCGTTAATAATCAGAACTATCCATACAGCCGAAAGCAGAGAGGTAATTATTTTGCTTTCGATAAAAAGCTCAACTCGAATATCTGCAAAGAAGGCGGCAATTATTGCAACTGCAAACTGAACGGCGAGCTTAAAGAATGGGCTGAGATGTTTTTTGTCGTCCCAAAGGCCGAGTACGAACAAGACAAGGACAACAAACAATATAATCACAAGCTGGCCGATTTTGCTTAAAAAACCATCTGTGTGAATGGTAACCGACTGGCCAAACCAATCAAGATAACCGGGGCCAGCGAGAAATTTTACTACTGCAATAGCCGTAAGTATGATAATTGAGATTGTGCTAAATATTGCGATACCGCCGCCGAGCGGAATAACCATTCGGTGGTATCTATCTTCAGCCGGTTGCGCGACCAATCCTGCGCGAATGGCCAGCTTTTTTGCAACCACTGTCAAAATAACCGACAGCACAAATGAGCCTGCAAGCAGGATTATCGCTAATATAGTCAACGTTTCGATTTTAACTGCTCCAGTAATCGTGTTCTGACTATCTCAAAAAAATCGAAGTAGCATTGCTGTTTGTAATCGGGGTAGGTATATGCCTGTGGCCGCCAACGGCCTTTATCAAATATCAACGTTACTTCAGCGTACATTTTTTGGCCGATATATATACGATGCGAATAGTTTTTTGTTGTCGCTAATATCAGCTTCGAAGGCGCAATTATGCCTGGGTCCAGGTTCACTGGCCTTGTCAATGGAAGGCCCAGCTTTGCTGCCAGTTTTTGTTCGAGCTTGTTTGTTTGGTGTTTGACTTTGGCTAATTTGCCGGGGTCAATCAGCCGTTTGATGCTGACAAACTGCCTTAAGATACGCGGGCCTGTCTGGTCCCTGTAATAATCGGTTTTGTCAAACGGCCAGACCTCGCTTGTAAAATCGACCTTGCCGAGCTTGTCACTCAGCGCATCGGCTGCGGTGTGCAGGCAGTGATAGTTGGCAGCCAAAATCCCAACTATCAGCTTTACCGGATTAGGGTCCTTTAGATTCCACATCTACAATGTTTTCTACAAAACATTTTGAGTTTTTAGTTTTTGTCTCAGACATCACAAATTTGTGCCGCCTGTGCCAGAGACGTCAGCGGGTCGCGTTTTGGGATAAATTCCTGGCCGACATACCCTTTGAAACCCGTCTTGACAATAGCACGCATAATAGCCGGATAATACAACTCCTGCGTCTCGTCGATTTCGTTTCGCCCTGGATTGCCGCCTGTGTGGTAGTGACCGAAGTATTCGTGATAATCGCGAATCGTGCGAATTATGTCACCTTCCATAATCTGAGCGTGATAGATGTCGTAGAGAATCTTCAGACGCTCGGAGCCAACCTTTTTACACAGTTCGACACCCCATGCCATATTGTCGAACATATAACCCTTATGATTGACCTTACTGTTGAGATATTCGATGCAAATGGTTACTTTTTTCTTCTCAGCGTATCCGACGATTTGCTTCAGGCCGACGACGGCATTTTCGAGCCCAACGTCGTCGGGTATCCCGGCCCGATTGCCGGAGAAGGTAATAACATTAGGGAATTTGTGCTCTGCGGTGGCATCAATGCCGGTGCGAATCTTGGCAATACAATCAGCGTGGTATTCTTTGTTGTTCATTCCGCGCGCGATGCCGTGGCTGCTGACCATTGCGCAAACCAGGCCGTATTTCTTTACTGTCTGCAGATCACGACCCGAAAGCAGTTCGACGGATTTGAGCCCCATTTTCGCAGCGGCGGCACAGAGTTCGTCGAGCGATTGTCTGCGGTAACACCACTTACAGACCGACTGGTTGATACGTCCCTTCTTGACGACACGTTTGATATTGGCGGGTACATCGGCGTATCCACTACGAGCCAATGTACCGGCAATTGTACCAGCGGCCATTAGAGAAGTATTGTGAATAAAGGTACGTCTTGAGAGTTTGTCTTCTTTCATCGGTTTTCTCCTTTTCAATTTTTAGGTTGGTTCTAAAATTCCATAATCGTCCGTTATAAATATTGTGTTAAGCCATTAGCCGTTCTTTAAGGGAATTGACTATTTCAATCGTTTTATCAGTTGCTTTTTTAATCGGAACCTTTTGGCTTTGGGTTTCGCATCGCAGTTTTATCTCGACGTTGCCTTCAGCCACGGACTTTTTACCGACGGTAACTCTAACCGGCATGCCAATCAGGTCGGCGTCTTTGAATTTCACTCCGCCGCGCAGGACCCTGTCATCTAACAATACATCAATACCACTGCCAAGTAATTGCTGGTAAATGTCCTCGGCCACCTGTACAACTTTTTCATCGTCCTGATTGACGGAAGTAACAAGAACCTCAAACGGGGCGATACTAATCGGCCAGATAATACCATTGTTATCATTGCCGAGTTCAATGGCGGAGGCAAGAATGCGATTTATCCCGATACCGTAGCAGCCCATAATGCAGGGCTTTTCGTTTCCTTGTTCATCAAGAAATTTTGCACCGAGTTTTTTACTGTATTTGGTCCCGAGCTTAAAAACCTGCCCAATCTCGATGCCCTTTTTGAAGAGCAGCTTTTTGCCATTGTGCGTATCACCATCGAAGGCATAGCGAATATCTGCAATGATAATGTTTTCGCCTTCGAGTGGAAAATCTCGACCTGGCACTACATTCTTTATGTGATAATCAGTCTTGTTTGCGCCGGTTACACCCACTGCCATTGCAGCTACAGCGTGGTCAATAATCAGCTTGGAAACCTTATCGGCAATTCCTGTCGGGCCGGCAAAACCGATTTTGGCACCGGTAACTTTTTCGATAGTTGGCTCGTCGGCCAACTCGATGTGTTTACCACCAACAGCCAGTCTTAACTTCTCCTCATTGACATCGTGGTCACCGCGTATAAGTACTGCTATTGTTTTGTCTTCAGTGGAGTAAATCATAGTCTTTACCATTTGCTTGGGTTTTGTCTTTAGAAAATTACAGACCGCTTCGATGCTGCCGACATTGGGGGTGTGGACTTCTTCCATTGGTGGAATTTCGGCATTAGCTATTTCTTTTGCCAGTGGATCCACATCGGCCCTTTCGAGGTTTGCTGCGTAGGAGCCATCTTCGGTATAGACGATAGTATCTTCGCCGGTTTCGCAGGGGACGGTGAACTGGTGTGAGCCGGAGCCGCCCATCTCGCCGGACTCGGCCTCGACAATCACGTATTCAAGACCACAGCGTTTGAAAATCCTGCAATAAGCATCGTACATTGCTTTATATGATTTGTCGAGACCGACAGGGCCGGCATCGAAGCTGTAAGCATCCTTCATAATGAATTCGCGGGACCGAATCGGGCCGAACCGAGGGCGGAACTCATCGCGGAATTTCGGGCTTATCTGATAAAGGTTGATGGGTAGCTGCTTATACGATTTTATCTCGCCGGCGACCAGAGTCGTAACGACCTCCTCAGCCGTAGGGCCGAGGACGTTCATTCTGCCGTGGCGGTCTTCGAGGCAGAACATTGTTGGGCCGTAGTCGGTGCTGCGGCCGGTCCTGTCCCAAAGCTCTTTGGGCTGAATCGAGGGAACGAGGATTTCCTGTGCGCCGGCCTTGTTCATTTCCTCGCGTACGATTGCGATTACCTTGAGAAGGCTGCGCCAGCCTAACGGCAGATAAGTATATGTGCCGCTGGCGACTTTGCGTATTAGGCCGGCACGAATCATCAGTTTGTGACTGGCTGCCTCGGCATCGGCAGGAATTTCCTTGACCGTTGGTATAAACATCCGGCTGTATCTCATTTTCGTCCCTTGTATTTGGCAAATTGGTTAATCAACTACTCACCAATTAACTACTCACCACTCACTATATATTGAGCACGTTTATAGTCCAAAGGATGAATGTTTGCAAGGATATTTCGTAACTGGCGGGCAAGAAGCTGTAGCAAGCAACAAAATTTGCGCTTAATTTTCTTGCAATATAGAACTGCCGGTTGTAAAGTTAGCCAAATTTATCTAATCTCAAAAGGGATTTTCCTTGAACAGAATTCAGGGCGATTAGCTCAGTTGGCAGAGCAGCTGACTCTTAATCAGCGGGTCGCAGGTTCGAATCCTGTATCGCCCATTTTTTTCACTTTTGCTGCCTACCCGCTGTTTTTTTCTTCAAGTAATTTCCGAACTTGCTCATGGAGCGCGGGCAACTCTTCCAACACCACATCCCAAACAATAGGATCCTCCACAATATCATAACCGTGAATGAGAACATTGCGGAAAGATATAATATGCTGGTAATGGTGGATTCGTCTGATCAAATCAGGGTTGACCCTGGATAACCGGTTCAAAGCTTCGCCAATAATTTCAAACTGTCGTTCAACACCGCTGTGCAGCAACGGGTCATTCGTATAATCATCAAGCGTCTTACCCGAAAGTAAATTCGAGAATGTTTGCCGCAGCCTGGCGAATGTCCTCCAGAAGCTTTTTTGATTCAAGCTGCATAGATTACCTCACGGCCCTTATTGATAGATTCAAGAAAATACGGATTCTTTATAGCACGAGGCATCACCAGGTCAACGTGCCTGTTGAACAAATCCTGCAATGCCTCAAGCAGGCCAAAATAGGCATTGGCGTGCTCGCCCGGCTGCAACGGCAGAAATTCCACTAAGAAATCCAGGTCGCTGTTTTTAGAGTCAAATCCCTCACCGGTCAAAGCTGAACCAAATACTTCGAACCGCTTGACATGGTACTGTTTGCAAAGACGCTTTAGCGATTCGTAATTTTCCTCAATAAAGCTTATCATTCAATATGCACTCCAGAGATATAAAATCTGTGGGGTACCAAGTTCATACAGTGTGGTTCTGTCGATTTTTAATAAGCTTGACTTGCGGTAGCTCAAAAAGTCAGTCAAGGAGAATGGCTTGCGATATTGTACTACCTGGGCCTTGTCAATCCCCGCCAGCGTTTTGACTAATTCTATTGCCTCATCCAGATAGCCAATCTCATCTATCAGTTTTTCATCAAGCGCCTCTTGGGCACCAAAGATACCGCCGTCAGCAAGCCGTCTGACATCATCCAACGTAAGTAAGCCATTTCTTCCCTCAAACACAACATCTACAAACCTATCAAAGGCAGGAGTGATTAGCTTGTCTCGCATGTATTGGATTTCTTCCGGTGTTGGTTTCCTGAACGAGCTGGGCCAATCCTTTTTTGGGCCCGACTTAACAACAATCGGCAAAATACCGAGCTTATCTTCCAGCAGTTCCTGCACAACAAAATACCAGCTTATTACCCCGATGGAGCCGGTAATCGTGGTTGGCTCAGCTATGATTTTCTCGCATGCAACGGACGTATAATAACCGCCCGAAGCGGCAACACCCTGCATAAACGCAATGACCGGCTTGTTTTCCTCATCGCGGAACTTGCTGATTTCCTTATAGATTTGGTCGCTGGCTGAAATCGTTCCGCCAGGCGAATTTACCCGAACAATGACGCCCTTCACATGCTTGTCCTCCCGGGCTGCCTTTAGCTGCCGGTACACACTTTTGGCTTGTTCGCCGTATATCAACCCTTCCACCGAAATTATCGCAATTTTAGTTCTTGCCGGCCCTTCTCGTATGACTTCTTCGGTAAGGATACTTCTTTGCCCCGTCGCAAAGATAGCAACTACGCCAAGCAACATCAGGAACAGTGCGATATTTGCCATAACCGACAGTGCTAAAACAATGCCCCAGAAAATCCTCCAGCCGGCTCCTTTTCTCCTTGGTTCTATTCTCGGCCCACTCACACCCAGACTGGACATTGGCTCTGTCGGCTGCGGCCCCATAGACCCTGACTTAGGGTCAGCCAGATGGCTGTCGTTCTGCTCAAAATCCATAATATACCCTTTCAAAAATAACCGCCGTCATTATAGACCGCACATATTCCATCGTCAATCTTCAAAAATTATACGATGCACCCAAACTGATTATTCTTTTATTAAAGTCGTTAGAGGTCTTCGGGCGTTTTGGACATACTTAATGAGTTGGTCGGCGTATTTACATGTTTGACCGGCCCAGAGCCAGTTGATGGTTTTTTCTATTTTTACGTCATTTAATTTGCGCCAATCACCGAAACGCAAATCGCCGGGCAGGTTATATTCTTCCGCTTTTTCCAGCAGCATGGCGATACCAGCCATTGCTCCTAAAGCCATATTCATCGGCTCTATGTCGTGTTCCAATGCCAGTCGCATAGTTCCAAATATCCGTCCGTTCATCCCGAGTTTGCGCACTGCATCGCGAACTACCCTGACAACCGTATCTCCCAGATAAGGGTTAGTCATTCGTTCAAGCAAGTCCTCGGCATAGCTCTTAAAACCTGCTTCGGTGAAAAGTTCGTCACCGAGGTGAGCATATTTTTTTATAAGTGCCATGCTGCACTCTTGTAAAAAGGCGGCTTTGCCGATTTGCATAACAGCTTGGTCATTCGCCAATTCGGTCATCTTCACATAACCCTTGACGGCACCGATAAAGCCAAGCAGTGAATGTATTGCATTATGGCCGTACAGCTTCGCTTCTTCAAAAGGCAACAGGTCGTCCTTTTCAATAAAGACCTCAATACCCGGCCTAAAATCAGGAATCTGTGTTCGGTTTACAAGGATTCGATTGAACTGTTCTACAAGAAAGGCCCTGTCGATACCCGGTGCTATGGTCCTCAGTTTTAGCTCTGCGATTTCAGCCGGGTCTGTAACAACTTGGCTCATTTTGCCGATTACAGTATTGAGAAACTGCACCGGCTTTTCAGACAGGATACCAATTTTTTGGACAACTGCTTTTTCTAATATTTCCGCCGCTTGGTTATTGTTTTCCGCCGTATAAATTATCGTTGCTTTTGCTGTGCTGTTTTTCAAACCTTCGGCTATCAATGAGGCAGCGCTGTTGGCATTATCCGAGTCGTAGAAATCTACAGAGGGCAAACAGGTAACTATTTCCGTGGACTGTGCCAAAACTTCAAGAAGGATTTGCCTATCTGCTGTAACGTTGGGGTTGAGCAATTCGACATTGTCAATCTTCAGCACTTCGATGCCGTCGGCCTTGGCCACATTGACGTAGTAGCTGCCGTTGTTGGCTCTGACCGCATCGACTAACTGGGCGTCAATCTCCGCTGTAACTATCCGTGTAAAATTGCCGCTTTGAAATGCTTCCTTGGCAAACAGACCGCTCTGGATAGGCCCGAATCCAAAACCGGTAAATATATGCTCTGTCATAATTATTGACCTGCGGCCTTCAGAAAACGATTGATTTGCTCTTTATCCGTTAAGATTGTCATTTCCAGGTCGTAGGTTCTGCTTTTTCCCGGCGCGATGTGAATTAGTTTTTTCTGCTCTCTGGCCTGGCTCTGCCCGATTGGCGGATTCGTCCCCGGCTCCAGAGCAGTAACGTATTCGCCGGGACCCCAGTGCTGCCAGTTGCTAAGCCACGGTAATTGTCTTTTCTTATATTTCATAACAAGCGCAAGTCCGAGTCCTCGATTGTAAAGGCCGACGGTGCAAATCCCCTTTTTATTAGCAGCCACGTCAATAAAAGCGCAGCCTTCGCCACCGCCTCTGTGACTATCGAGCGGCCTGGAACACTTTCGGAAATTGCGCCTGCTGTTAAACACCGCGTTGTCCATATCCATTCCACGCGATGTCCATTTGCCTTTACATACAATCTCTGTCCCCTCATCAACCAGCGGCCAGCCGTAGTTGCAGTGATACAATATCATATGCGGTACCGGAGTATTACCGAGATTGGTAACAACATCGTGAATTCGAACAGTCGGCTCACCGAGTGTGCTCGATATAGTACGTCTCAACTCCAGATTCGGCCCGAACACACGGGATTGTTTCACCACCGCCGTAATGCTCATTTGAAGTTTTCCTGCTGCCAGGTTCGGCTGTACTATTGATTCTACTTGAGCCGGAAGATTACCGATACGTCCGTGCAAACCACGCTCACCGAACTCATCGCTTTCAGGCCCGCCAACGTGAGTTAAGCCGCACGTTGTCAACAAGCCTCCGCCGAAGGAATAAAGCCATTCCAGACCGCGGTTGGCATCGGGCCGGCTGGCAGTTATACCCCCGTGACTCAGCCAGGTAAGACTGTATTGATTATAAAAGGCATCGACGATATCCAGCCCTCTGTCGATAACCACCTTATATCGAAGACCGGCTCCGGTGTTCACCCAGGCGATTCGGGTCCCTTTACCTAAGCCGTTATCCAAAACAGAGGTTTCAATGCCTCCGATTTGGGCGTGATTAATAACCTTATCCTGCCAGCCCCCAAGGGGCCAGCTAAATCCACTGTCCTTCGTGGCCATTTGTACTTCCTTTCTTGTTTATTACTCCGCTTAATTCAAAGCATTTCGCAATGCCTCAAAACTTGGATAAGCTATATCGCTGCGGACTACTTTTAGCATTTTATCATAAGTTTTGATATTGCTGTACCTGTCGTCAAGCGGCGCTTTTATATAAAGTGATGCGAACAGATTGCCCATCTGCACCGCTTCGGCAAAATCTATAGAGCCGTCACTGAATCGAACCAGATCACGCCCGATATATGTGATAAGTCCTGCTCTGAATGCGTCCCCCGCCCCAACGAGGTCAACTACCTCACCTCCCATAAACCACGATTCGATTTTGTTCGGCCCGCTGACACGACCATCCGGGCAAATGTGCTTCTCGTAGGCTCCATCGCTGACGGTAACGCCAAACAGCTTTGTTCTGTTATTCCCTCGACTACGCTCGGGACAGGCTTTTCGCCAGAACCTTTCGGTCAAAAAGTCAAGAAAGTGCAGATTGTTTTCATGCTCTGTAAACTTGTCCCAGGTTCGTCCCGGAGCAAGCGTATTTTCAGTCAGCTTTGCTTCATCGCAGGACGTAAAGAACAAATCGACCTCAGGCAAAAGTGGCTCTAAAAGCCGGTACTCTCCTATCGGCTTACCGGCTTTAATCAACTCGCCGGGATTGCCCGTTAAGGTATGACTGTCAACAATCGTAACAGCGCCATTACTGCGACACCACTTCATAAATTCAGCTAAATCTCGGCCTCCGTTGGCATCGCCCCTGTCGGACAGACCGGAATACATATAATAGACTATACTGGGTTTTAATTTTTCAACGGCCCCTTTGAATATCTCAAAATCAAAATCATTATTGGCGTTGGGAAAGTATGCAATGCCGCCCCTGTCTTCGCCGGAGGTACTATGAATAAAGGTTGTCCCTGTCGGTAAATCGGGATGTATGTGAGTTTGCGACATATCGATACCGTTCGCAGTCATAACATCATGGAAAAACCTGCCCTGGGCATCAAGGCCGTCGTAATTACCACTGCCGAGATTCACTCCCACTGCAACTTTCAATCCGGTCCTCGCAATCAGAGGAGCTGTGTTGCCGGGCCCGCCCGCCGTTGCAAAACCCTGCTCTATCCATTCCCTCAACTGTTCCTGCGAATAATTCGGCATATCTTCGGTTTTACACTTGGCCAATCCGCCTTTGCCGACCAGTTCATCGGCGAATTCAAAATTAGGCCTTCGTAAATCCACCACGCCCGTATTAAGAACCAACACATTCATAGCCATACTTTTATTTTCGAAAAATGGTGTCCCAATATCTCTTTAGTGCATTTCTGCTTCACATTTACCTATGGCAGGTCTGTAAAAATTGAACTGGACGTTGGGGTGCCCCGCTAAAAGGGACATCGGCACCGAGCTGTCAGCGATTTTCTTACTTAGCATAAGAGTGGTTAATCTCATCCCGAAAGGATTGTCGTGCGTGCCTGGGTGCCAGATTGAGACCTTCTCTGCCTTCCACGTCTCCACAGGTCCAACCGTAATTGCTTGCCTCGGCACACTGGTAACCACCCCACCGGCACTGGTTCGCGCATTCTGCATAACAGTAACAGGATGCAAATCCACAACCCGAGTCGTAAGCCGGCAATACTCCTGTGGCGTTGGCGGCTCGTCCTTATATTTACCTTCCCGCTTGACCGGGTCGTTGAACGCCCAGTGCTTTATATCACCCTGGCCGCCCTGCATAACCACGCAGCGAACACCTTCCCAGCTCTTAATATATTCTGTCGTATCAGCTTTCGGAAAATGGATATTGGACTCGGGCATTTTTAACTCGTCATCAATTCGATTAAAGCAAAGCTCCATATCCGCCTTTGCAAAAGACAGTGGATGCGAATATGGCACTTCTTTGCCGTCCATATACCATTCATCCATCCCCCAGAAATAGGCGTCTTTAAGGTCCAGCTTCAATTCATTTACCAGTCGTGCCACAAGTGGTAGCTGTTCGGTCGGCCCAATCGGCCCGCAGATGCCCGCCGGGTTGTCAGCCGTCGCCTGTTGCCACGCCGTGATGTACTCAAGAGCCTCTGCCAAGTAAAAATCTTCGAGACTGTCATAGAACACAATTTTGAAACCTTCTCTGCCAAAACCTGCCATATCCTCGGCCGTAAGTTTAGCTGCATCGTTAAGAATCTCGTCATCAAGCGTGGTAAAATCCCACCACTGCGGCGCTAACATACTGATTTTTCTTGCCACCGTTACTTTCCTTATATAATGTGAACTAGTTCACCGAGTTCAGCCTTGAGGATATTGTCCTGCGGATAAGCATGGCCCAAATGCTGTCTGAACCCTTCGGCAAATCGCGAGTTTATCTCCCGGCCTCTATACTCACCGAGCTTCTTCATTGTAATAACATAGTCATCTATACCGTGATGCTTCAAAAGCCAATTACGCTGGCTCTCATGACAGCAAAGCATTTTTTCCTTAGTGTCCATTACACTGGTAATATCAACTATAGTACCGGCTTTTACCCCGGCGCCAAAGTTGTCTTTACCCTCCACCGGGTCCATGTAGTAAAGATATGGCACCGGCTCAAACGGCTCGGCACCGGCAGTTTCGACATTCACAACCCCACAGGCAAAACAGGCCGTCTGAGCAAGCCTGCTGGCCATTTCGTGGTCAACCATATAATCCGAAGGGCTCAGAGTAAAAACAATAGCAGGCTGAACCTTTCGCACTAATTCGATTGCTTTGAGCAGCGTTGGTCTGTCATACATAATAAAAATATCGCCACATTCGAGGCAATGATAGCTGCCGTCTAATATGCTGGCTGCTTTAGCAGCTTCAGCCCTGCGAATCCTGCTGATTTCTTCTCGGTTGTATTCAACTGTCCCGCAGTCGCCCGGTGCCATTGTGGCGATATGAATCTGCCACCCTTTTTTATGAAGCAGTGCCATCGTCCCCGCGCACATAAATTCCGCATCATCAGGATGAGCGAACAAACCTAAAATAGTTTTACCATTTGCCATATCCGTACTTCCAAAAACCTATCAGTAGTCTTAAACATTCAACAAAACTGTTCGACTGACACATTATTGTCATTCCTGCGAAAGCAGGAATCCAGAATTGTTGCAAGGTCTGGATTCCGCATCAAAGCCTGCCCTGAGCAAAGCCGAATGGGTGCGGAATGACAATTCTTCAAGGTATATTTGACAGAACATTATTTGTCTTATTTGCCCATCAAATGGTTGATTATCAACATATCTAATTCTTCATAATCCCGCTCGGCTATCAATTTCTCAACCTTGTCTTTGTCCAGGTTACGAACAAGTTCCACAAGCGCCAGGAAAATCTCTCTACTGTTACGCAAATGCTTTGTAGCTACTTATACATCTTAAGTTTCTTACCGAACTCAATACTATCCCTGACCCTCGGCCCAAACGGGTCGCCACCTTCATGAATATTCCACGGCCCAAACGAAAAACGATATTCTCCGGACATTTTATTCCTCCCTAAATCTCTTCTAATATGTCTTGCTCCAAAAATCAATAATAGCTAATTGCCCCCTATTTTTTCTCTTTAAGCACAGCTCTTGCGTGGCGGGCGTAGTGGCCGCGAAGGTCATGGGCGTATTCTTTTAGGATTTTTTTGCCGATGTCTTTGTAGTCTCCACAACGGTACAAAGCCCTCGCCAAAACCAGCTCACGCAGTGACCGGTTTCGCGTAAGGGTGTCCTCGGGACCTGGTGGCGTTTTTTGCCTCGCTTCATCGATGTTTGTGAAAGCATGGCCTGTCATACCAGGTTTTTTCAGAAGTTTCGCTAAAGGCTCCGCAGCATTAGGATGGCCCAGAGTCTCAAGAGCCATTGCCACCGCACGGCAATGCGAGAATTCACTCTTCGTGTCGATTTTTTCTACCTTCTCAAGAATAATTTTCAATCCATGCTTATCACGTGTATGTCCCAGGGCGATAATAAGACTGTCAAGCTCACTTAAGCTCGCCCCGTACTGTCCCATCCCCGTATAGTTCCAGCCCTTGTCCCAATCTCTGGATTTCACCGCCTCAGCCAGAGTACTGGCGCCGATATGCTCACCCAACATCCCAAGGATGTGGGCGTAAGCAAGTTTGGCCTTTTCACTCTCAGCAGCCTCGTAAGCTCTCCTAAGAAGCGGCATCGCATCCTGCAACTGCGCAAGAACTACCTCCAGCCCGTCAAAGTCATTGACAACACGCTCAACTGCCTGAGCGATTTTTTCTTTAGGCAACGGGAACGAATCTTTATCCGTCAGTACCCTCTCCGGCAGATTACCTTTCTCAACTAAATGCTTCTGAAGTGCCTTGATATCAATCTGACGGACGCTCTTGCCGCTCTTGGCCGCCATCGCCGCTGCTACACCTGCGGCATAGCCCTGGTTCTGTATGTCTGCCTGCATGCGTATAACGGGCATCGCATCGCGGTGGGCACTGACACCAAGTCCCGTAACCAGAATACCATCGAGACCCTTCGGCAACAGACAGCGGAAAGGTACGTTAACGAGCATCTCTTTTCTGTCGGGTGGCTTGAGCATAAACACCGGATGTATCGTAAACCCGTGCGAGTCGAAATTGCTTCGAGCGATCACAATGGTATCGGGATACGTTCGATTGTTGGAGATATCGAGTGGTGACATCACAAACTCGCCGACTATCCGCCGTCGTTCACGCGTATCTACTAACTGACCTAAGTCATAAACGTTTTTATATTTTTTCTTGGCGACAACAAATGCACGCCAAACATCCACAACGTCTGTGTCGTCGATAAAGGTCCAGTCAGTATTAGTGTACCCGGCATTTAACTTATACGGAGGAAGCCCGGCACCCTGAACTGCGACACCTGCACCGTTAGTATAAGAACACTTTGCCCCGGCCACAGCGGCGATGTCGGCATTGCCGGTCGAATCGATAACCACCTTCGCAAGTATCACACCGCGCCCTTCGGGTGTTGCAACAACCACGCCTTTGACGCATCCGTCTTCAACGAACGCACCACAGCCAAGCACGCCGAACCAAATCTCCGCGCCGGCCTTGCGCAGCTCACTGCGATACCATTCTTTTTTCCATTCGATATTCCACCCCCCACCCTCGCGCTTTACATCGGCTCCAAAACCGGCGATGCCTTCATCGATTTCTTTAGTAAAGCCCTTTATATAACCGTAATAGTATTTACTGATAAGGCCCATCGTTCCCACTCCGCCGAGGCCGTGCAAATACTCTATCACGAGCGTTTTGGCTCCCTGCCGTGCCGCGGAAATGCCGGCCGGCGCTCCGCCGGTACCTCCACCAACAACAACCACGTCCACCTCCCCAAGGACGGCCACAGCCCGCTTATCTGCAGGAACCCTTGAAGGTTCGGTTAATGTCCGACGTATCCCGCTCAAATTCTCTCGAACATCTCCCGAAGCAGCGCCCGCTACCGGCTTACCGCGTAGTCTAACATTATCCGGTCTGGGCATACTCTTCGCCTCCGATGCTGCCGCAGCACCGATACGACTACCTAATTTCATTAGCTCCAACGGTCGCAACAACTCCTCCGCGGCCTCGCGGGATATATCAGCACAACCACCAACTACGAACAGACGCTTAATACCCCAAGGCCGGAAAGCATCCAGTTCGACTTTTTCAGCCCCGGGCCAGGCCCCGGACACAGTCTTCTTTCCTTTCATCGGGTCAGGCGGTATCTGAAAGAGCGTCTCCGAAGCATCTGCCTGGCCGGGATGCCAGGTTTTATCACGGGCGATTTGTTCAGCCTCGGCAAAAGATGCAAAAGAACCGTCCTTCATCGGTATTTCGAGCATGTATTCGATGGCCTCTTGTCCTGAGCTGCCTTTGGCTGATATAGGCATAGGTATCTTCTGTGCCTGGATGCCTTCGCCGGTTTGTACCTCACCACCGATAACGATGCGTCTAAAGTTTTGCAGGCCTCCTGGGTATGGCTCAAATGTCGCACCGGCCATTCTCGCTACACTTGCCCGCGGCGTCGCATCGATAACGACCTTGGCCCTGACCGCCTGTCGCCCCGAACGGTTGGCCATGACAATGCCGGCAACCTTCCCATCACCGTCAAGAAGCACATCTGTCGCATAGCAGCCATACAAAAACTGCACATCTGCTCCGAGCAATGCCTCATCCAATGTTCGTTTAACATGCATCGGTGTCGCAGGCGATTGTGCAAAAAGCTTTCTCGCCAGCGGCGAGGTCGGTTCTTCACCAGGTTCGAGCCATAAACGGTACGTTCCACAAAGGTCTGCCCCTAAGTATGGCCGTTGAGCCGCAAGAAAAACTTTTGTACCTCTTTGCGCTGCTTCGACAGCCGCTGCCACGCCACCAGAGGTCCCACCGACAACCAAAACGTCCACATCATAAGCAACGGGAATATCCCTCGCCGATTCATTTACTGCTCTTGTTGCTGAGGCTCTCGAACAGCCTCCCTGTACAAAAGGCAAAAAAAACAGCATCACGACCACTATGAGCTGAACCAATTTCTTCATTTTCCAATCCTTTCTATGAATACCTACATTATCCCGATTATTCACTCACGTGCAATAAGAATCCATTATACAGTTACCCAAGTCAAAG
Source organism: Planctomycetota bacterium (assembly GCA_022566315.1). Lineage (GTDB taxonomy): Bacteria > Planctomycetota > Phycisphaerae > Sedimentisphaerales > Anaerobacaceae > NIOZ-UU13. The sequence goes on along the minus strand of JADFJC010000047.1, from coordinate 585 downwards.
ATCCGCACCTGTGCCTGCGCAACCCCCGTTCCACCGCAAGGTGTCCCTTTCGGGACTGTGGAGTGCTTTCGCAAGTCCGCAGGATGGCCAAGCCCAAAAGCACGGGGGTGCAGGCATTAGGCGAGACGAAATACAAAATTCGATGATCAACAACCAATAATCAATAATCAATTAAAAAGGGCCTATACCGAATCAATCGGTATAGGCCCTGAATTGATGCAAAATCACTTGACGACTTAGTCTGCACCAAGCCAACACTATTGTGCCGGCTACCTGAACCGCCACATACATCTTTGGCCCCATCTGCCAGGTTGGGTTGCGCCGCAACTTTACTGATAGCTTATATGCAGCAGCGCCGCGTCGCTCCCTGGATCAGCCTCGGCAGTTCGAATGCCTACGGAGGGATTGGTTGGGTCGTCGCTAAAGATCAACACTATGGTGCCGCCGACCCAGCCATTCTGGTTGACTATCTCCTGGATGATAGAGGCGATGCTCGGGGTCGTCTGGTCAGGACCCTGCTCACCCACGGTAGTCCAATTCGGCACACTCCACTGCACCTGTGCCGTCGTTGTGGGCCTGCTGGAA
>JADFJC010000046.1 GCA_022566315.1 Planctomycetota bacterium | reverse complement strand
GAACAGGCCCGCCCCCATTGTCTATAGCCGGCCAGGCCGGCCCCGACAACAAAACTAAAAAAACTAAAATAAACAGCGTTCTATTTCGCATACCGACTCTCATATCCCGCGTAGGGTGGGGCTTGCCCCACCAACTTCGCCTCGCATTCAGCTCACCACTGAAACTTTTCGCAGATTATAGACGGTTGTCCTGACAAAGCCAGCAAAAATCGCTCTCAATAATACCGACAGCTTGATTTATCTGTGCCTAAAGTGTAAAGTGCCTAAAGTGACACGTAAGTGTCATCCTGAGGTGAAGCCGAAGGATCTGGCCAACGAATAAGAGATTCTTCGCTTCGCTCAGAATGACAGCTTCGCTGCCACTTTAGCTCACTTTAGGCACTTTCTAATTTGGATTTAGATATTCGAATTTTAATTTATGTACAAGATTCTTCTTGCATTCAGATATTTTTTAAAAAGACGCATAACACATTTTGCCGTGCTTGCAGTTGCGCTTTGCGTTTTTATTGTTGTTGTAGTGATGACGGTAATGACGGGTCTGGTGAGCGATTTCAAGCAGAAGAACCACGACTTTGTGGGAGATTGTGTCGTTGGGACCGAATCATTAGTTGGCTTTGCGTATTATGAAGATTTTGTAAATATACTGGAGAATCAGGATTTTGTCGAAGGCGTTTCGCCTGTAATAAAAAGCTATGCACTGATAAGTCGCAGAGGTTCAGAGCCAAACAAAGGTCTTGAGATTATGGGCATTGAGCCGGTCAGGCACAGCCTGGTTACCGGTTTTGGGAAAACGTTACATTACCACAAGAATGATGTCTCCAAGACATTTGAACCGGCGTATGACCCAAATCTTTTGGGGTGTGTGTTGGGGATTGACCTGGTTCTGGAGCGTGATTTCAAGAGCAGGTATTTTTATGAGATGAGTCCTGTGCGTGCCGGTTTTTCTATAAGCTGTTTTCCTCTTACTTCAAGAGGTGCTTTGTCTAAAGCCGGTGCCGGTCTGGTTGATACAAAAACTTTTTACTACAGCGATACTTCACAAAGCGGTTTGGCCCGTGTGGACTCTTCATTAGTCTATCTGCCGTTCGAGTGGGCCCAGCGTCTTTGCGGTATGGACGGGCCCACAAAGAGAGCCAGCGCTGTTCATATAAAGTTTAAGCCGGATGTTAAACTGCAGGCCGGATGTAAAAAAGTCGCTTCGCTGTGGCAAGAATTCAAACAGAGAAAAGCCGGCGAAAGACAGGCATACTTATTGGATACCGTTACTGTACGGAGTTGGAAGGATTACAGACGTTCGTCCATCGCACCAATGGAGAAGGAACAGACGGTGATGGCTGTTATGTTCGCTTTTGTGGGGATTACGACTGTTTTTATTGTTTTTGTTGTGTTTTATATGATTATCAGCCATAAGAGTAAAGACATAGGGATATTGAAGAGCATAGGTGTCTCGAATATAGATATTATGGAATTGTTTTCCGGCTATGCTTTTTTGGTGGGTTTTTTAGGTTCTTGTGTGGGCTTGCTTGGCGGGTGGGTGTTTTTGTTGAAAATAAACCAAATAGAAGATTGGCTTTTTGAGCATTTCAGATTTCAATTGTGGGACAGGACAATTTATGCGATAGGAGATATTCCAAACCAGATGAACCCAAAAGTTTTGGGAGTAATTGTCCTTTCGGCGATTGTTGCCTGTTTGGCCGGGGCGCTGCTGCCGAGCCTACAGGCGGCGAAGCAAAATCCGGTAGAGATTTTGCAGGTGAACCAGTTATGATTGACTATTTATTATTTACTATTGATTATTTAGAAAATGAGCAATGACAAACTGATATTAGAAGCTGATAGCCTTCATAAATCTTATCGGATGGGTGTGGCCAAGGTCAGGGTGCTCAAAGGCGTCGATTTGGCTGTAAAGAAGGGCGAATTTGTGGCCATAGTGGGGGCCTCGGGCAGCGGCAAAAGTACGCTTTTACATATATTGGGTGCGTTGGATAAGCCGGACAAGGGCGTTGTTAAGTTTGAAGGCCGGGATTTGAGCCGGCATAGCAGTAGTGAGTTGAACAGATTCCGCAACAAGATGGTGGGATTTGTATTTCAGTTTTATCATTTATTGGACGAGTTGAGTGTGCTGGAAAATGTTTTTTTGCCGGTGATGGCGGGCAAGAGTGTGGTGGGCTGGTTTGCATGCCGTAGATGGGCTAAAAGCCGGGCAAGAGGATTGCTTGAGCAGCTTGGATTATCTGAACGGGCCAAACATAAGCCGTACCAGCTCTCCGGCGGAGAGAGACAGAGAGTGGCTATCGGCAGGGCCTTAATGAATGAGCCAAGATTGCTTTTGGCCGATGAGCCGACAGGAAATCTTGACTCTGCGACAGGAAATGGTATTTTAGAAATCCTTGAAGAATTGAACAGGCTCGGCCAGACGATTGTGATGGTAACACACGATGAGAGGATCGCACAAAGAGCCGGGCGGATAGTAACATTGGTCGATGGCAAGATAGCGTAAAACCTAAAGTGTAAAATATAAAACCACAGTGTAAAACTCAAAATTAAAGGCAAGCCGGTTTTGAATTTTGAGTTGTGGTTTTTAGCTTTTAGCTTTAAGTTTTTAGCTGCTGTGGAGAATTGTTATGGCACTAAAAATTTGGCTTGATGGCAAACTTGTTGACGAAAAAGATGCAAAAATATCTGTCTTTGACCATGGTCTGCTTTACGGTGACGGGGTCTTTGAGGGTATTCGTGTTTATAACAGCAGAGTATTTGAGCTGGATGCTCATATCAAGAGGCTTTATGACTCAGCTAAGGCGATTCGGCTTGAGGTTCCGATGGGCCGAAGCGAGCTTATTAGTGCAGTTGAGAAAACCGTTGAAGCCAATGGTATTATCGACGGCTACATTCGACTGCTTGTTACGCGTGGTGTGGGAACTTTGGGATTGAACCCCTTCATCTGCAAGGACAGCAAATTAATTATCATAGCTGATAACATTCAGCTTTATCCGGAAGAGCTTTATGAAAAAGGTATGAAGGTAATCAGTGCGACTACGGTTCGTAATCATCCTTTGGCGATTCCGCCCCAGGTCAAGAGCATGAACTATCTGAATAACATCTTGGCTAAGATTGAAGCGCTGGATAATGACGTACCGGAAGCGATTATGTATAACCACGAAGGATATGTGGCCGAAGCGACGGGCGATAATGTTTTTATCGTCAGGGGTGGTGTGATTTACACGCCGCCGGCTGAAGCAGGTTCGCTGGAAGGGATAACGCGGGGAATCGTTATCGAGCTGGCCAGGGAAGAAAATCTTGAGGTGGTTGAGAAGAATCTGACGAGATTTGATTTGTATGTTTGCGATGAATTTTTTCTCACGGGCACGGCTGCCGAGGTCATTGGCATTGTCGATATTGACGGCAGGGTTATCGGTGACGGCAAGCCGGGGCCTGTCACAAAATTGCTGGGAAAAAAGTTCTTCAAATATGCCCACGGTAAATAGTCTTTGGGGTAACGAAACCGCAGTGTTGTTAGGGGGCTGAAGTAATGAGTTAAAAAAAGGCCGGCTTTTTAAGGCCGGCCTTTTTTGCTGGTATTACTTAGTCGTTTTTAGAATGCACACGACACACTCAAGCTGGCCCAGAGTTCATCTGAGCTATTGACAGTATCCTCCCAGGATGATTGATAGTAAACACCCGGACTGAGAGTAACGTCATTGCCGAGGTCGAAATCTGTTGAGACACCAAAGACGGCGTGAGACCAATCGTGGTCCACGCCTCCGGAACCGGCACCTTCGTTGTAGACCATTGCTAAAGAAAGATGGAGGATTTGCTCCGGAACGTCCGGGAGCAGGCCCTCAACGGGCAGGTCGTAGCCAAGTCCAAGGATATGGAACCAGCCGGACAAATCATTAGCTTGAGACTTGCTTTCGGATGCCCACAACCTAATAATGGTGTAGCTGGGAACGACGCCTTCGGGGCAGATTTCCGGCCAAGCAAAAGATGCAAAGAATTCCTGGAAATCCTTAATATTACTGGGCTCATCCGGGTAATCATAATTGACCCAGCCAACGGTGTAGTCAGTGGCGTAAGTTTCATATTCAAAGAGACTGCTATTGTAAGATAAGGTTAGCCATAGTTCCTCGCCATTTTCGAAACTGACGCCACCCTTGTTTGCTGCGCTTGTATTGGCCCTTGACCACAAGACATTTAGTCCCAGCCCCGTGCCATAAAGGTCCAGGTCGATACTGGGTTGAATTGCGCCTTCGCCATGGGCTCCCGGATACATATCGAAGCCACGCCACAGGTAAGCGCTCAAATAGGTTACATCGATAGTTCCACTTAGTTCGCCTTCCTGTGCCTGGGCGAAACCTGCTGTACTCAACAAGATTACGGCAGTTAACAAAATTCCTTTTTTCATGTTCATCTCCTTTTAAAAAAAACCGTTAGTTAAACTTTCCCTGCTACGTGAAACATTACTATTTATACGTTATAAGATTAAATCACCCACCTACTGTCTATAAAGTTTACCGGCTTATAGCTGCAAATCAAATAAAAAAAAAGTTTTTTTTACATTTTTTTGCATTAGATGTGCGGGGGAAAACAGGGGCGCAAGCACAGCAGCGACCGAAGATTGCGAAAAGCGGCCCGGGCCAGAAAAGCAATATCAGTAAAGTCTGAGGTTTTCTGGAATAATATCCAGAAGCAATTAAGCCGGACAGTTGTATCAAAATAAAACAAAATCCCTCGATAAGCCGGAGCTTTCTGCTCCAGAATCGAGGGATTTCGTGACACGAGGTCTTTTATCTTTCTAAATTCCTATTGAACTGCTTATTTGTCCGGCAAAGTCATGCTCTTTGCTGCCTATTATCACTTTATTAATTGTGAATGTGACCGAGCTGCCCCCTCCTATCCACTCTGTCCCGAAGCTGACTCCGCCATTTCCATCTGTTGTGCCGGAAACAGTGCCGTTATAACCTCCACTCCATGTTCCCTGTACGGTCGCTCCGGCAATAGGTAGTCCGGAGGGGGTATTCTGTGTAACTGTAATCCCTGCCGTTACTGTGTGCCATGTCCGGAAGACCTGCCTCTTCGACATGCCGATATTCACGTGTATAGGTGGGGTGTTCAGGTGGATGTAGTTGGTCTTGGTTTCAGTGTCCGAACCGCCCATGCCTGTTACACTTAAACTGACCGTGTAATCCGCAATATTCTTGAACCGGTACGTGTGAGTTGGATTCTGTTCGGTTGACGTTGTTCCATCGCCGAAGTCCCACAACCGGCTGGAGACATGCCCGCTGGAATTGTCGGTGAATTGCACAACCAGAGGGCCATCGCCGCTTCTTGGTGTTGCCGTAAAGTTCGCCACGGGAACTGAAGGCATCGTCAGGTGGATGTATTTCTTCATTATTTTGATATCTGAACCACCTGGGCCGACTACTTCCAGGCTTACTGTGTAATCACCGGCATCTTGGTACGTGTGAGCTGGGTTCTGCTCTGTTGATGTTGTTCCGTCACCGAAGTCCCATGACCAGGTTGTAATACCTCCATAGGGTGCGGATTCTATCGAAGTGGTGTAAATGATACCATCCGTATGGAAGATAATGGTCGCCGGAGCAGTAGATTTATCGGTGAATTGCACGGTCATGGGCGCATTGATGCTTATTGGTTCTCTTGTAAAGTCCGCAACAGGAACCGAAGGTATGAACAGTTGGATAATGTTCTTCTTGGTTTCGGTATCGGAGCCGTCTGGGCCTGTTACTGTCAAGCTCACGGTGTAAGTACGAGTGTCTTGATACAAATGAGACGGATTCGGATCGATTGAAGTTGTTCCGTCGCCGAAATCCCATAACCAACTGGTAATACTTCCTGTGGATTGGTTGGTGAATTGTACCGTCAATTGCTCAGGGCCGATTTTCGGTTCCGCCGTAAAGTCTGCTTCAAGAGGCAGAGGTCCCGGTCCTGGTTCCGGCCCTGGCCCTGGTCCTGGTCCCGGTTTCGTGGCTTGCCATTGGAGGGCAGCGTAAGCATCTACTATCCCCCAGCCGTATTCTATATCCCAGCCTGTTGATCCCTTATCCTCTGCTGTGGATTCTAAAGCTTCTCTGACTTCAGCAGGTGAAGCGGTATTTCCGTGGGCTATGAGCAGGGCTGCGACTGCGGAGACATGCGCAGCAGCCATTGAGGTACCCTCCATAAAGCCGTAACCCCAGAATAGTTCGCTGCCACTTTTGTCGTACGTCTGTTGCAAAATTCCGTCGCCGTAGCCATCTCCATTTTGGTCAACATTAAGGTCACCGCCTGGAGCTGTTAAATCCAGATTGAGTCCGAAGTTGGAGTAATAAGCTAAAGTTTCATCGTAACGGGTTGCCCCGACAGCAATAACGTAATCATCGTAAGCAGCAGGGTAATGCACACCACCTACGCCGTCATTACCGGCGGCGGCTATTAACGTTACTCCTCGGTTATAAGAGTAAGCTATTGCGTTCTCTAAAGTATTTGAGGGTTCGCTACCTCCCAGCCCCAGGTTAATCACATGCGCGCCATTCTCAGTTGCCCAAATAATACCTTCGGCTATATCAGCATAAGTTCCGGCCCCGCTGCTGTCCAATACCTTCACCGGCATCAGGTAGGCATTAAAAGCTACTCCAGCTGTTCCGATGCCGTTCTTAGTACTTTGGGCGACGGTTCCAGCTATATGAGTTCCGTGCCCGGAAATTGAATCATCATTAGGGTGCTCATCACGGTTAACAAAATCATAACCAGCCACAAAGGATGTGCCGGCTAAATCTGGAGCTTGCTGATAGCATCTGTCGGTGGAATCTTTTTCGCAATAATCTTCGTAGGCAATACCTGTGTCAAGAATTGCCACAACTACCCCTAAGCCGGTAGAGATGTCCCAGGCTGGTTCCACATGAATGCCGCCGTAGCTGGTATTGTACAGATGCCATTGGAGGGGGTATAGTTCATCGTTTGGGGCCTTCAAAATATAAGCAACGTAGTTTGCCTCAGCATACTCGACGTTGCTATTTGCCTGATAAATTTCGACCATTTCAGCAACTGTCGTACCGCTTGGAATCCTCAACCTTCTGAAGCCGGCGGATAGGCTTGTATAGATAGTAGAAACACCATGAGTTGAATTTAAAGCGGATATGGTTTGTTGCGTGACGCTGGACTTGAATTTGGCAATGAACTCACCCGGGATGTACTTCTGGCCTACTCGGGGCAGACTCTTTTCAAAGATTTGGCCCCCAGATACCATCTTCTGGGTGAATACTGAACCAAGCAAAAGCATGATTAGAGTGCTTGAACAAAGCTTTTTCATAACTCGCTCCTCCCAAAAAGCGTTTTTAAACTACTACTTTGTTACTATATTATTCCAAGGATAATTATAAACAAATTTATCGAATAAAGCAAGAAAATTAAAAAAAAATTTGCCATTTAAGCAATTTACACAGGTATTTCTCGCAGTTTTGCGTATCTTTCATACAATAAGGCTTTTGCGAAACTTTAGATATAATAGACAATATGGGTAAAAACAAGGGTAACAAAACTCTGTTCAGCGGGTCTGAAGAGGCGAATATAGGCTCGGTGGCGCCGCTGGCGGCTCGGATGAGGCCGAGAAAGCTTGATGAATTTATCGGCCAAAGGCATTTTCTTGGGTCCGATGGGCTGTTGACGAGGATGCTCGAGGCTGACAGGCTCAGCAGTCTGATATTTTACGGTCCGCCGGGGGTCGGCAAGACGTCTTTGGCGGCGGTGATTGCGAATTACACGAAGGCTGAATTTCACTATCTTAGCGCCCCCGCGGCCAGCGTCAGAGATATTCGGCAGATTATCGGACTTGCCCGTGACAGACTCGCAGTTGACGGGGCGAGGACGGTGCTTTTTATCGATGAAATTCACCGCTTTAACCGTGCACAGCAGGATGTCCTGCTGGATGATGTCGAATCAGGGGTTTTGATTCTCATAGGTGCCACTACTGAAAATCCGTTTTTTTCAATCAATTCGCCTTTGATTTCCCGCAGCACGGTATTTCATTTTGAGCCGCTCAGCCAGGAAGACATTTTGAAATTGCTGAAGATGGCAATTGACGATTCCGAGCGAGGGCTTGGTAAGTTTGATATCGAGGCGGACCAGAAGGCACTGAAATTTCTGGCGGTGATGAGCGATGGGGATGCCAGAAAGGCCATGACAGCCCTTGAGGTTGGTGTGTTATCGCAGGAGGTCCGAAAGCCCGGTGCGAAAATAAAATTTAATCTGGAAGTCGCAAAGGAGTCGATACAACAGAAGACGATTGACTATGACGGTACGGGCGATACGCACTACGATTTGGCAAGCGCTTTGCAGAAAAGCATGCGGGGTTCGGACCCTGATGCCACGGTTTACTGGCTTGCCAGAATGTTAGCGGGCGGGGAAGATACGCGTTTTATTGCCCGGCGGATTGCGATTTGTGCGGCTGAAGACGTGGGAAACGCCGACCCAATGGCGACGGTTTTAGCTGCCGCAGCGGTTCAGATATCTGAGTTTGTGGGTTTGCCGGAAGCCCAACTGGCACTGGCGCAGGCGGCGTTATACATTGCCTGTGCACCGAAATCGAACGCTGTGGCTTCTGCTATATGGTCAGCGATGTCGGATGTAAAACAGCAGCCGACTAAACAAGTGCCGAAACACTTAAAAGATAGTCACTATGCGGCTGCAAAAAAGTTGGGTTTCGGAACTGATTACAAGTATCCGCATAACTTTAAGGATGGTTTCGTGCCGCAAGAGTATCTTCCGGCGTCGATGAAGAAAAAATATTATGTGCCGAAAGAAAGCGGTTGTGAAAAAAATATTAAGCGCTATTTACAAAAGCTGCAAAGCTTGATACAAAACAGCAAACCTGTCAAAGACAATGCTGTAGAGAAGGATAGGTAAATGAACAAGGCCCAGTTGCGCCGGAAGTTACAGAACTGCCTGCTTGCCATACCATCGGAGCAAAGGAGTGAAAAAAGCCGGAAGGCATGCCGGAATTTGGTTTCGATATCACAATTTCAAAGTGCCTCGACGGTTATGATGTATTTGTCTCTTCCGGACGAGGTGGATACATCCGAGGCAATACTGCACGCCTGGCAGCTTGGTAAGGTAGTAGTGGTGCCGAAGGTTTCCTGGCAGCAAAGGCATATGATAGCGGTGCAGATAAACTCACTGGAAACGGGTTTTTCGACGAGTGCTTCCGGTCTGCGAAATCCGATAGAGGGCATGCCGATGCCGTTTGAAGAGATTGATTTGGTGGTTACGCCGGCGTTAGGATTCGACAGGAAGGGCAATCGGCTTGGGCGGGGCGGTTCCTATTACGACAGGTTTTTCGCTAACGCCGAACTTAAGGCTTCCAGATGCGGCTTTGGTTTTGCAGAGCAGCTCGTTGAGACGATACCGGTGGTAGAGCATGATGAGCCGGTAGATCTTTTAGTAACCGATGAGGAAATAATATATTTTAATAACGGACCTGCTGCCTCGTCTTGTGACGAGAGTCGCAGAGGCAAGAAAGGAGAATAAGATGGCCCGTCGTTCCCACCGTCCGCGAGGCAGGCGAAGAACCCAAAGCTGGAGATATATCATTCCGGTTTTGCTTATTATTGTTGTCGTTATTGCTTTTAAATATGGTCCTTTCGGCAAAAATAAAAGTACAGATGGAACTGTCGATATCACACCCGGGGCCAATGTACCGGAATTGAACGAAACAGAGCCGGAAGTGGTTATAGGGCCGGAGCCGGAACCATTGCTGGAGCCGAATTTGCCGGACATTGCAACAGTGCCGGATGTTGAACCTAATCCGGAGGCTGCAGAGTTGATTGTCGAAGCCACGGCGCTGCTGAGCGAAACGCCCAGCAGGATTATAGAGGCGCGTCAGAAGTTAAACGATGTGCTCCGAATGCCTATGAACATCCAGCAGCGAACATTTGTAAAGGACCAACTGTCGGAGCTTGCCAATAAATGGCTGCTCAGTAAAATCATTTTCCCTGACGACAAGCTTTGCGGAAGCTATTTAGTCAAATCAGGTGATTTACTTTCAACAATCGGCAAGAGATATAAGGTCCCGTGGGAGATTCTTAAGGAGATTAACAAAATCAGCCGACCCGAAACTTTGCAAGCGGGGGAGCAGATAAAAGTTATTAACGGCCCATTCCATGCAAAGGTATATCGTTCGACTTTCACGATGGATTTGTACCTTCAGGATGAGACATTCGTTCGGAGCTTTCGTGTCGGTCTGGGCAAGGAGGAGACGGAAACACCCACAGGACTCTGGCGTGTCAAATCCGGTGGAAAGCTGATAAAACCACCATGGCCGGACCCGGTTACAGGCAGAATGTATTATCCAGAGGACCCGGATTATCCTTTAGGCTCAAGATGGATTGGGCTGGAAGGTATAAAAGGTAACGCCAAGGGCAGGACCGGCTTTGGCATCCACGGCACAATAGAACCGAAACAAATCGGCACCACAGGTTCAAGAGGATGTATTCGAATGCACAATGGCCAGGTGATACTGCTCTATAATTTATTGGTGCCGGGCGTTTCGACAGTGGAAGTAGTGGAATAAGGACTGGTAAAGGCCTAATTTATTTACAAGTCCTACAGACCTCATTTTACGTTAAATCACAAAATGGGGGTCTGAAATAACAGGGCATTCGTTCGTCTTACGTTTTTGTACGCTGAGAGTGTTTCTTTCCCAGAATACGTCTTGGTGATAACCTTGAATTGTCGTATCAAGCTCGGCTAAGTGCAGGCGTTTTGCAGCGAGCAGGCAATATTCGGTTTCAATTTCAATCCCAAGGAATCTACGATTCAACTTTTTAGCCGCCGTAAGACTGCTGCCGACGCCCATAAATGGGTCGAAGACAAAGTCGTTTTCATTTGTGCTTGCTAAAATCAATTTGGCCAATAGTTTTTCCGGCTTTTGTGTCGGGTGGTCTGTGTTCTCCGGCATTGACCAGAAGGGTACTGTAATATCGTTCCATAAATTTGATGGATGTGTCAGGCGAAATTGGCCATCGGATGTGTTGTCCCAATCCTTTGGTTCGCCGTTTGTGTCTGTATATGGTGCAAGGACTCTGCGTTTTAGCTTTACGCTTTCAACGTTGAATACATAATCATCAGAGACAGTGGCGAACCAGATGTCTTCCGAAGCGTTTTTCCAGTTTCTTTTTGCGCCTCTGCCTTTTTCCCTCTCCCAGGTGATTCGGTTTCTTACATTCAGAAACTTATCCAGAACAAGATGGACCGCCGTTGACGAATACCACTCAGAGCAAACATAGACCGATGCGGTGTTCTTAAGCGTGGGCAGTAATTTAACCAGCAGGTTTTCAAGCCATTCGGCGTATTTGGTAATGCTCTTTTTCCTAAAGGTAGTTGAGTTGAATGTTTTTGTAAGATTGTAGGGCGGGTCCAGGAACAGCAGGTCAACAAAGTTAGCCGGCACCAAACCAAGTGCTTCAAAAGTATCCTGGTTTACTATTTTGTTCTCGATGGTATTTACGGCCGCAGGTTTGGAAATGCGAATTAAGTCCCTGCTGTAACGCTCTGCTTCTGCGTGGCTGAGTGTTATTGTTCGATTTCTATGTGCCCTGACCTTATTCACAAGGATAATCCGATTTTTTCACATTTAAGCGACATCATTTTTCCGCTATTGGATAATTCTTTCCGCCCAGAGAACAACAGTTTCCGCCAATCGTACCGTCTCTTTGTATTCTTCTTCATCTACAGACTCAAAGTCACCGGGGTAACGGCATAGTCAGTGAGGCTCGCTGCATCTTCTATTTCCTGTGGCGCGATGACCCTCATGCGGCATATATTTCTCTTCCTTCTTTTAGTACAGTTCGATAAATTAAGCCGATATTATCTTTATGTTTTTCTAAAGTACCTGGCGTTGTAACTAAAATATCAAAAGGAACCCCTAATCCTCTAATTTGTCGATATAAAAGTTGTGCAGTCCGCCGGCAATGAACACCTTCGGGCATCACTACCAGGACATCAATGTCGCTATCCGGATTTGCTTTGTCTTGGGCATATGACCCAAAAAGAATTATCTTTAGCGGGTGTACAGCTTCAACAATTTTTTGTACAAGTGATTCAACCACTTTAGAATTAGATAGCATATCTAACCTCAATTTTACGCACCAGACCACCTTAATAGATATTTATGCAAACATCAAACGGCCTTTAGGCTTTGGAATTGGACGGCCTTCCTCTTGGGCGGTTTCAATCCATTCTTGAATAATTACTTCAACATTCGAGAGTGCTTCTCGATAAGTTGCTCCATCCGCGGCGCAGCCAGGTAATTCTGGAACTTCAGCAATAAAGGATTGGTCTTCTTTACTCCAATATATTATAATTTCGTATTTACTCACCTAACTACTCTCCCAATTTATATTTTAGAATTAATTTACGGACCTGTTTAACCTGATAAGGCTTTGCGAGATTGCTTTTGGGTTGAATATTTAAGATTTCTTCAACATTCGTTTTTGTGAATATATGGTGACTACCTTTAATCCTTTCTTTGAACCCTAAAGATTTTAGCATCCGACATAATTTCGAAAAGGGAATATTTGAATCCGAAGCACCCTTCAAAACCTTAGTTAAAAACTTATCATATTCGCTCATACAATGAATTATATCTAATTTTGACAAACAGGTAAAATAACAAAAACTGGAATATTAGCAGTCCAATCCAACCCACAATTTCAGCTATGCTGATTCTTTTTTTACTTTTCGTTTTGCCGTGAACAGTTCGGCTTTGCCTTCGACTATATTGCCGGTAATTACATATTTTGCGGGCTTTGACTCTTCGGGCAGTTGATACATCAAATCAACCATCAACTCTTCGGCAATTGCCCGCAATGCTCTGGCGCCGGTGTCGCGCTTGAGGGCTTTCTGTGCCAATGCGTGCAGGGCGTCGTCTGTAAACTCAAGCTCGGCATTTTCCATCTCGAAAAATTTTTGATATTGCTTGCACAACGCATTTTTCGGCTTGGTCAGTATGTCCATAAGCGCATCTTCATCGAGAGCTTCGAGAGTGGTAATTACGGGAAGCCGGCCAACCATTTCGGGGATCATTCCATACTCGATTATGTCTTCCGGTACGACCTGTCGCAATATATCGCTGTACTCGGTTTTTTCGTCGATTTTGCCGGCCAGCTCGGAACCGAATCCTATCATTTTTTTGCCGAGCCGTTTCTTGATAATATTTTCCAGACCGACGAAAGTTCCGCCGCATATAAAAAGTATCTGCGTGGTGTCGATTTGTATGTAGGATTGCTCCGGATGTTTTCTTCCACCCTGTGGCGGGATATTAGCGGTGGTTCCTTCGAGCATCTTTAATAGTGCCTGCTGGACGCCTTCCCCGGAGACGTCACGGGTGATTGAGACGTTCTGAGACGTTTTGCCGACCTTGTCTATTTCGTCGATATAGACGATGCCTCGCTGTGCTGCTTCTATGTCGTAGTCGGCGGACTGGAGCAATCGCAGCAGGAAGTTTTCAACATCTTCGCCGACGTATCCAGCCTCGGTAACGGTGGTCGCATCACATATTGCGAACGGCACTTCCAGTTTATGGGCAAGTGTGCGGGCAAGGAGTGTTTTGCCGGAACCGGTCGGGCCGAGTAAAAGAACATTGGATTTGTCTATCTCAACGTCGCTGTCGTTGCTGTCGCTGTGCATAAGCCGTTTGTAATGGTTATGGATGGCAACTGCGAGATATTTTTTGGCGCGTTCCTGACCAATTACATACTGGTCCAGATATTCTTTTATTTCTCTGGGTTTGGGCATTTCTTCGAGACTAAAGCTGCCCACGCCGGCTCGTTTGCGGTTTTGCTGGATGATATTGTGGCACAGCTCGACACATTCCGGGCAAATATAGACTTTGTTGGGCCCCTCTATGAGCGTGTCAGCCTGACTTGACGATCGGCCGCAGAAACTGCAAATCGTCTTGTGTTTTCTGGTATTTGATTGCCTGGCCATTATTAGCTTCCCAATCTAAAGTTAAATTATATTACTTGCCTATTTTAGATATTGTAGCTGATAGTAGGTATTTATACAAGTTGTTTACTGGTTACTTGTTAAGCCGTATTTTTTCAGTCAACCAGCTCGCGTTCAATATCTTCCAGCGATTTGCCCTTGGTTTCAGGAAGTTTAAAAAAGATAACAACGAACCCAATCACACAGATGACGCCGTACAGCCAGAAAGCTCCGTGAGCACCGAGCCATCCTTTCAGATAAGGAAATGTCAACGTCAGGGCCAAACAGCCAAGCCACAAACTGAACACAGCCACGGACATAGCCGCACCACGTATTCGATTCGGGAATATCTCCGAGATGACCACCCAGGTAATCGGCGCCAGGGACATCGCATAACAACCGATAGCTGAAACCACCAGGATTAACATGTGAACTCCGGTACTTTTGAAAAAGTAACCGGCACCTAAGATTGCATAGATGCCTGCCAGCCCAGATGCGCCAATCAGCATGAGGATACGGCGGCCAAATCTATCTACTGAATAAATCGCCACGAACGTAAATATCAGGTTCACCACGCCTGTTATTACGATGTTGAAAAGAATATCGCTGACGCCATAGCCGGCGGCTGCGAAGACCTCCTGAGCATAATTGA
Organism: Planctomycetota bacterium; assembly: GCA_022566315.1. Lineage (GTDB taxonomy): Bacteria > Planctomycetota > Phycisphaerae > Sedimentisphaerales > Anaerobacaceae > NIOZ-UU13. Next base: position 13,097 of record JADFJC010000046.1, on the reverse strand, counting down.
AAATCACGTTGATACCACACCACTGCTGGAGAACGGCTAAGAAGATACCCAACATAACAATTCTGCGCAGCTTCGGCTCAGCTAAGTCCCGGAAGTTGACTTTGGCAATCTCTTCGCTGGCAAGAGTTTTTTTGATGTCCCTGATTCTCAAATCGGCGTATTGACTGCCGCCCACTCGGCTGAGAATCTTCGCAGCCAGTTTGTCCCTGCCGTACTTTACCAGCCAGCGCGGGCTTTCCGGCACAAAGAACATCAGCCAAAAGAACAGAAATGCCGGGACTATTTCGGCCCCAAACATCCATCGCCAGCCGTATTGTCCGTTCCATGAGTTCAGGATGTATTCCGTGCTTGCTCCTTCCGGCACCTCCTTAGCTATTGACATGTTGATAATCTGGGCGGCGAGAATACCTATTACAATAGTGAGCTGGTTTATAGAAACAAATTTTCCCCGCATACGGGCAGGAGAGATTTCAGCGATATACATTGGTGAAAGGTTTGAGGCCAGTCCGATTCCTATTCCCCCGATGATACGAAACACATTAAAGAAAAGAAAATTCCCGGCAAGAGCGGTGCCGACAGCGGATACGGTAAAAAGAAGACCTGACAAAATAAGAAGGCGCTTGCGGCCGGATTTATCACTGATTATTCCTGACAAAACAGAACCTATAAGACATCCGACCAGAGCGCTGCTTTGCGCCCAGCCTCGCAGGAAAGGTGTTTCGTCGGAGATTCCGAAGTAAGGCTCATAGAACGGCTTTGCTCCGCCAATAACCACCCAGTCATAACCAAATAACAATCCCCCCATCGCGGCGACAAGGCATATCCGCCATATAAAGGCCATGTTGTAGCTGACCTGGCCGTTCAGAGTCTCTTGCGTTTTTTCTCCTGGCTTCATAGTGTTTTAATAGTTAATAGAATACTAATCTTACGCTTAGGACTTGTAAATAAATTATCTTCCATTTTTGGCTGGCTGCGGCTTCGGCTGGCGGCCTCAGCAAAGCTCGGACTACCAACCAGTAGTCCTGCGTTTTGCTTCCTTGCCAGCCTTGTCCTCGCTCAGCCAAAAACGAAACCTAATTTCTTTACCAGTCCTTATTGTTTGAGAAGATTTCTGATAAGTTTAATGTCTGGGGCTTCCTCTGGATTGAAGTTCTCACTTTCCATATACCTTAGCAGGCTATACAACATTTGCCTTGCCACGGGCCGTGCATCAAGATTACTTCTGAGGTCAATGCTGCAAACAAGGAGCTTGCCCCGGCCGATTCTTGCTTCAAAGAGCAGGCCGAGTTTTCGGTTGGTGTTCCAGTCGTCGATGACCTGTACGATAGGCCGAAGTCTCGGCGCGAACTTATCGAGAACCATGAATCTGGATTTGGTTACGAGGTCCCACCACTGCCAGTTGCTGTGAAATTCTGTTGGGAATTCTGCCAAAGCAGGATGTTTCGGATTACATAGAATACCCAAAGTATGTGGCGGCTGATTTCTTGTCCAGGCCGTGTTCCAAAAAATTGAAGTAAAACCAGCAGGGATGTTACTATCAATCGAATCTAACGGAGGCATCAGCAGCACTTTCTTACCGGCTTCGAGGGCAGCCGATACCTGCTCATCCAGGCGCTCGGCAATCAGCAGATTCTCAGGAACCTCAGCATACAGATTGACCGGATAGACCCAAATATCCCAGTGGTTTGTAAAGGGCGTGTCTTTTAGTGAGACCGTTACTATGAGCTTAGCCGGTGAGGCGACGTTTGCGAGCGGCACTTCGATATTTCCCAGTCGGATTCCATTGCCTAACGGGACGGTAAGGGACGGTATTTCTCCTGATGCGATTTTTCGGCCGTTAGTATCTTTAATGGACCAGGCAGCAACAGCGTCCCGGAGCGGGGCGGGTCCGAAATGAGCGATTTCAATATCAGCACGGAATGTTTCAGCCGTTGTCCAGGTGCGTTTTTCCATCCGCAGAAGTGGTACGGTTTCACTGCAGTAGCGACGATGCTCTTGCGGTTCGATGTATCCTTTCGAGTCCCAGAAGGCATCGAGGATGCCGACGAGAGCCGTTCCCTGCCCGGGGAAGTCGTGAATGTCGAGCAGTTGAAAGCCGCCGAAGCCGGGGGTCCGCAGGGCGGATTCTATCTCCTGCTTGTACAGCATGGCCTGCAATTTGCCCGAGGCCATCAGGAAATCCTCGGCCTGGTCCAGCATGTGATGCTCGGCGAGTGAATCGCGGACAATCTCAAAATTGAGGGCACGGAGGACGCCGGTGTACTTTTTGATTTCCTTGAGATTGGGATATACACACCACTGTCCGATTTCGTGGCTGACAACAGGGACATCATATTTTTCGACAAATGAACGGTAGTCTGTAAGTGTTTCGGGCTGTTCGGCGTTGAAACGACTTTTAAGGCCCGCCCCCCAAAGATGGCCTCGAGGATTGTAATCGCTTTGATACTGGTTTTCAGGAATGATAGGCCAGCCGGCCGCACTGGTATAGAGACGGCGCGGGTCCTTTTCTTTCCAGTAATTGACCATGTCCCCAAGGAACCTTTTTTGATTCTTACCGCCAGGCTCATTTCCGTAAGCGAGCATGCAAAAAGATGGATGATTGCCGTAGGCCTTCAGGATACGGTCGCCTTCGTCATAAATAAATTTATCGATGGCTTTACCATCGCCCACTGCTGTCCATGCGGGACATTCGACTTGAAAGGTAAATCCCATCCGGTCGGCGGCCTCGAACGCCGCTTCCGGTGGGCACCAGGAATGGAAACGCATGTGATTCAGTCCGTGTGCCTTTGCGGTCCGGAAAATCCGCAGCCATCCGTCAACACTCATATCCGGATAGCCGGTGAGCGGGAAGATGCAGCACTCAAGTGTGCCTCGCAGAAAGGTTAGACGGTCATTCATAGTGAACTGCGTACCCCTTGTGCTGAACCGGCGCATTCCGAACGTAACAATCTGCTGGTCGGAGAAAACAGCTTTTCCGGCAGTGGCTGTGAGCGATACGGCCAGCTTGTACATTGCGGGAGAGAATTCGTCCCACAGCAACATATTCTCGCCCAGATGATAGTCCACTATGACGGTTGTCTGGTGCCCTGCGGTAGTGAACTCAACGCTCTTGGCTGCAACCTTGTGCGTTCGGTTGGTATTGTAGCTGCCGGCGTTAAGGTTGAGTGTTCCGTCGGCGTCCCGGCCTGTTGAATTGCTGATAGTGATGTGGAGTTTTGCTAATTTGTTTTTCACATCCGGATAGACCTGGACGTCGCTGAGCCATATCTTATCGGTGGCCTGCAGCTCTACACGGCCGATTATACCGTTCCAGTTTGTCTGGGTGTGGTCGCTGATTGAGTGGGCATTTACTCCGACGTTATATTTAATCGAGTTGTCAACACGAATGGTCAATAGATGTCCGCCCGGCGTCATCACATCGCTAAGGTCGTACACGTGTGGCGTGCAGAGACTGTCCCGGGCGCCGACGGCAATATCGTCCACCCAAACCTTTGTTTCCCAGTGACAGCGTTCGAGGAACAAAATAATTCGCCTGCCCGTCCAGTCCTCAGGAATGTCGAGCCTTTTCTGATACCAGGCAGGGCCTACGTAATGTTTCACGGGCGTAAGCCAGAAGGGAATCTTCACGGAGCCGGGCTGTCTATACTTTTCATACTTGGCGTCCGTAAACCACGAGCGGTCAATAATACTGCCGGTCCATTTCGTATCGACGGAGATATCGTCGCCATAGCCGTTCTCAGGGACCGAGCCGGGCAGCTTGATACGGTCGTTCGGTATGCTCTTGTGCCACTTCTCTTGTTCGCCGATGTTCTGCGGGTCCAGCCGAAAGAGCCATTGACCCGCTAAAGACATAATCTTTCGCTGCCGGCCCCGGCCTTCTGTCAGCTTTGCTTGTGAATCCACTGTTTCCTGGCAGCCGGCACATATTACAATTGCAGCAGCCATTATCATCAGAACTCTGACGGTCTTATCCATCATTTTCACTCCTTGTCACAAGGGGCTTTTAGAATTGACTTTATAACAAACAATACGAGGCGTCATTGTAATGGCAACAGGGTTGTTCAGGCCATCTTTATTTTGTTTTTTTGTGCGTTAGCCGGCTTCTGTTAAGCGAGAAGGTATAGATGACCTCGTTATCGATATTGATTATTTTGTAAGTTACCTGCGGGTCAGGTATGGCCGTATCGAACCGGAGCAGTCCGAACGAGCATTTCTTATTGTAGCCGAATAAAGAGCCGGGCATCACTTTGTGGGTGTGGATGTTAGTGAGTTTCGAGCTTTCGAACTCGTAGAGCGGGTATCCGTTTGGCCGGTCAATCTTCCAGATGTCGGAGCGGTGGCGGTCGGCTGAGATAAGAATCACGCCGTCAATCTTGTTGGCTTCGAGAAAGGAAAAGATTTCTTCGCGTTCGGCTTTGTAGCCCTGCCAGGGGTCTCGACTGCCGGGTTTGGCGCCAAAAGCCCAGGGCACGGGTGAGGCGAGAACTTTGAAGGTAGCCTTAGAGGACTTCAACTTTTTGAACAGCCATTTTTTCTGGGCGTCGCCGAGCATTGAGGGATTTTTAACTTTGGATTTAGTACGATAATAGCGACTATCCAACATAAAGAAGTCAACGTCGCCGATGGAGAAATCGAACCAGCAGCCGGGCTGATTTTCCCCTCCGGCATAGTAAGGATTGTTCCAGTTGTTGGTGAATGTGCGCCAGACCGGAATTTTCCACTTGGGTGTGTAGATTTCCGGTCCGCCTCCGGCATCATTGGTGGTGAAATCGTGGTCGTCCCAGATGGCATAGATGGCTGTGGAAGCGACGAAATCGCGGAATTCAGGGCGGGACTGGCGCCGGTAATAGCAATATTGCTGGACGGCTTGTCTTGTCGGATTGTCGATATATACGTTGTCGCCGAGCAAAAGAAACGCAGGCAGATTATGGGTGGCAATCGTGTCCCACATTCTTTCGTACTGTGGGGTGAACCCGGCCCCCCCGCCAAAGCCGATGTTAAACCTGGCTTTATTACCGGAGACAGGAAACGTTCGGAACGACCACAGTCTCGGCTGCCTGACGCCGTCCACCAGTAGTTTGTAGTAATAGCGGCTGTCAGGCTTCAGGCCCCGGACGGTAACGACGGCTGTAAAGTCTTTGGCCTGGCTTGTCTTGACAACGTCGGATTTGATGATTGAGCCGGTCTTTCCCGAGACGCCGATGATTACCTGTACAGGCACTTCATTAGCTGTGCGCACCCAGAACTTCGCGCTGGTATCGGTAACGCAGCCGAGCACAGGGCCGTGCAGGAGTTCGGCGTTATGTTTTTTCGCAAGTGCCTTGAACTCAGCGCTGTCGGCCAGAGGTTTCAGCAAGTCTCTGGGGCCGGCAAGAAAGCGGCTGAATGGAAGCCCTTCATCGAGGGCCTGTTCAACGTACACGATGGCCTTGGCAGTGTCTTGCTTTTGAGCATAAGCAACCGCCAGGCCATACATAGATTCGAGGTCCTTTGGGTGCTTGCCAAGATAGTCCTCGAAGTGTTCTATGGCAGTATCGTACTTGCCGTCCACGATTTGTGAAATTGCGTCTCTGTTTAGCTTCTTGTATTGCTCTGCGGAATGAGTAACAGTGACAAATAAGAACAATGTCAGGAATATAAGCAACAATAGCCGGAGTTCTTTGCCACGATTCATTTTATTCCTCCAAGTCATAGTTATCTGTATCTTTACTCAAACCTTGCAGCATGCTTTGACAAACTCAGCGCCGCGGCGCAGTGCTTCAGTATTTACCGGCAATGTTTTATGGTATCGCCTGGCAAGGACGGCAGGCAACGCTTGTGCGGCACCATCGGCTGTGAGATATCCCCGCTTTTGCAGATATGCACCCAGGACCACCATATTAGCGCTTTTCTTACTGCCCAATTCGACAGCCAGCTCATTGGCGGGTATAGGAATTATCTCTATCGAGTCGTCCAGTTGCGGCTCGGTGTCTATCAGAGAACTGTCCATTATTAACAGGCCGCCGTTTTTGAGACGTGGGCCGAATTTATTCAGCGAGGCCTTGTTCAATACAATCAGCGAATCGTGCCGGACAACAACAGGGCAGACGATTGCTTTTTCTGCGATGATTACCATACAATTGGCGGTGCCGCCTCGAACCTCGGCACCGTAGGCCGGCATATAAGTTACCTCTTTACCGGCCTTCATTGCGGTCTGGGCCAACAGTTTGCCGGTCAACATAATTCCCTGTCCGCCGAAGCCGGCAATGACAATCTCTTCGTAAAAACTATCTGCTGTCATTTTGTATCTTTCAAGCATCCAAGCGGAAAAACCTTCGTCATTTCCTTTTCAATCCATTCTATCGATTCAGCCGGCGTCATTCGCCAGTAGATTGGGCAGGTACAGAGCAGCTCGACAAACGCCAGGCCCTTAGCGTTGTTTGTTTGCAGCTCAAAGGCGTGCTTAATAGCTTTTTTGGCTTTGCGTATCTGAGCCGGTGTGCTGAGCGCACAACGCTCGACATAAATTGCGCCCGGCAGCAAGGCCAAAAGTTCCGAGACCTGAAGCGGATAACCCTCGGAGGCGCGAGTTCGGCCCTTGGGTGTGGTTGCTGTTACCTGGTTGAGCATCGTTGTCGGCGCCATCTGGCCGCCTGTCATTCCAAAGACAGCGTTGTTGATAAAAATAACGGTTATCTGCTCGCCTCTGTGGGCGGCGTGGATAATCTCACCGGTTCCGATGGCGGCAAGGTCGCCGTCGCCCTGATAAGAGAAGATTATTTTGTCCGGATTTGTCCTTTTCATACCCGTTGCCACGGCTGGTGCTCTGCCGTGCGCAACCTCTGTCATATCGATGTCAAAATAATCGTAGGCCAGCACAGCGCATCCTACCGGCGCTATGCCGATAGTGCGGTCGTGTATGCCAAGCTCATCGATAATCTCGGCAATCAATCGATGAGCAGTACCGTGCCCGCAACCGGGACAGTAATGCGTCGGACAATCTTTAAGGGTAGGTGTTCTCTTAAATACCGTTTTCATATTTTAATCTCGTGTCTCAATGTCAATTGCCTGATTTTATCGAGCAGCTCATCAACGGTAGGTACACTGCCGCCGGGTCTGCCGTAAAATACTACCGGCGCCTTTCCGGCTACCGCCAGTTTTACGTCCTCGACCATCTGGCCGGCGCTCATTTCAACGGTCAGGAAGATACGAAATTCATTCGCGACTTTGCTGATTTGTTCTGTCGGAAACGGCCACAAGGTAATCGGGCGTATCCAGCCGACTTTGATACCTTCTTCTCTTGCCTTAGCCGCCGCACCGCGGACGATTCTTGCTGTAACACCGTAGGCAACCACTACGATTTCGGCATCGTCAACTTCGTATTGTTCGCAGAGCACTTCATTTTCTTGCACCTGCTCGTATTTGGCCTTGAGCTTGTTATTGTGCTTTTCCAGTACTCCTTCACCGAGCCATAATGAGCGGATGATATTTTGCTCTCTGCCTTTGGCCCCGGTCAAGGCCCAGTCTTTTGGAGGCAGTTCTCGGCTCGGTTTTTTCTCCAAAACTATCGGCTCCATCATCTGGCCTAAGATACCGTCGGCCAGAACCAGGACAGTCATTCGATACTGGTCGGCTAAGTCGAATGCCAGCAGCATACAATCAACCATCTCCTGCACGCTTGATGGTGCAAGGACGATGGTTCGGTAATCGCCGTGTCCGCCGCCGCGAGTGGCCTGGAAATAATCGCTCTGTGCCGGAGAGATGTTACCCAGGCCCGGGCCGCCCCGCGTTATATTGACGACCACCGCGGGCAGCTCAGCGCCGGCCAGATAGCTTATGCCCTCCTGCATTAAGCTGATGCCGGGACTGGATGAGCTTGTCATGGCCCTTTTGCCGGTGGCCGAAGCTCCGAATACCATATTTATTGCGGCCAGCTCACTTTCGCTCTGCACAAAGACTCGGCCTTCCTCCGGCATTCTTCGGGACATATAGGCGGGGATTTCGTTTTGCGGCGTAATCGGATAGCCGAAATAGGCATCACAGCCGGCAAGAATAGCCGCCTCGGCAAGGGCCTCATTGCCGCACATTAGAATCCTCTCGCTCACGCTTTTTCCTTAATTAGACTCGGCTTACTCTTTTTACCTGGCTCAGTTATTATCTCTATCTTGTCGGTGTCGTCACGATAGACCTCGATTACAACGTCCGGACAGATAATGGCACAGGCGGCACAGCCTGTACAATCGGTATTGGTTTCCTGAGCCGGGAAGTAGCCGTTATTATTGGATTTTTCGGAGATGACGATGCAATTGTTCGGGCATACTACTACACACAAGCCGCAGCCTTTGCATCGTTCGATATTAATCGCTATTTTGCCGGCCATTTTTTCGTATTGCGTATCTCGTATCTTGTATTTAGCCCCCGGTTTCACCGGGGGTTCCAGCGTACAGGCTGCATTCTAACATCACCGGATGTTCCTGTAAAGTGAAAAGGCGATGAATTCGTCTCTTGTGAATCGTGCGATAGATAATCCGGATATTCGCCCTTGGCATCCGAACGCAATTCGAGTATAGTTTTTTCAAGGAGATAGCGTTGTAGTATTAATTTTAAGAGGTCTAATTTAATGCAGGACGAAATCTTTGCAAGAAGATTAAAAAACTGGAAATCAGAAGGCAAGCTGACCGCAGGAGTCAGAAGACAGATAATCTGACTTCTGTTTTCTGATTTCTGACTTCTGATTTGAGAGGCACAACAAAATGGCAGAAGAAGTAATAGAACTGCAAAGTTTAAGAAAAGAAGATATTCCTGCCGACCTTCGGGCGGAGACTTATTTTGACTTTAATACTCACCGGTTCGAACACCAGGTGCTTCTTGAACAGGCTGATTCTGTTTATGCAGCAATACTCGGTATCGACGAATACGCTACGAAATGGCTCGCCGATACAATCGCTAAGAAGCGTTCCTCTGCAAGGGCCTTCAATAACAAAACGCCGAAGCCCGTCCATACTATTGGTAATTTCGAGGTGCTGCTTGAAGACGGTGTGGTCTTTGAACCGGCCCGGATTATCGGCAGGGTTCCCGCCTTGCGGGGTCCCAGCCAAAAGGACGACCTAAGGTATAGTATCTACGTTGGCAAAGGCGCAAGAGTCATCGGCGCTTGTTTATACCTTGAAAAGGGCAGTATATATATCGGCGCCGGAACTACCGTTGAACCTGGGGTTGGCATCAAAGGCCCGGTCATCATTGGCAAAGAAACCGAGCTGCGCCAGGGCGCTTACCTCCGCGGCGACTGCATTATCGGCAATGGCTGCGTAATCCGCGGCGAAATCAAGAATTGTGTCTTGATGGATAAGGCCAACTTCTCCCACCCATCTTATCTCGGCGATTCACTCTGCGGCTATATGACGCATTTCGGCAACCAGGCAACGACTGCAAACATAGGTATTTTTGCGGGCCTGGTGGAAAAACATAAGCGAAAGCCTCTGGTCATTCGCTGCAACGGAAGAGCTTATGACATTGGCAATCCCAAAATGGGAATCTGTATGGGTGACTACAGCCAGGTCGGATGCGGTTGTGTTTCAGACCCGGGTACGTTCTTAAAACCGTACACCATTACATATCCTCTGGCCCGGATTTCAAAAGGCTTTTATGGCCCTAATGAAATACTAAAGAACAAGCCGCTTGAGCATGGTGTCATCGAGCGAAGTCCTTACAAACCGCCGGCGTAAACACAGATTGAAGTTGAATTAACACAGGTAAATATGAAAACAGTTCTGCTCAAAAATGGCTTTCTGGTAACGCCGCAGCGTCTGATGCGCAGCGATATTGTCCTGCGCAATGGCAGGGACCCCGCCTTGCGGGAATCCAGGATTGAGTTTGTCAGTCCGCAGGACGCCTTACGGCGCGACAAGACCGACTTTGATGTGGTTGTGGACATCACCGGCAAATATGTCGTGCCGGGATTTGTTGACATACATTTTCACGGCTACAACCTCTTTGAATTCACCACCGGCCTTTATGACCCAAAATCCAGGACCTTTGATAATAGTCCGTCTGCTTATGAATATGGCTTGAATATGTTAAGTGAGACCCTCGTCAGGTTCGGTGTTACAGGTTTTTACGTTGGAACCTGGGCCAGCCCAATTGAGAATCTCAAGAATTGTTTTGCTCAACTGTATCATTATCTAAATAAGCCGGAAGCTCAACGGGGCGCCAGGATTTTGGGCGGACTTTTAGAAGGCAGCTTTCTTAACCCTCAGATGGCCGGCGCCCAAAATCCGGACAATGTTCTTGAATTTGTCACCGATTCCTTCGACAGAATCGAGGACAATGGGACCATCAAGCTGGCAAATGTGGTGCCGGATTTTGGTCGAGCCAGTTGTAAGCTGACCGAATATCTCACTAAGAAAGACATCATAATAGGAGCCGGGCACAGCAGCGCAACCTGTGAGCAGATTGCCGAAGCAGCCGGGGCCGGGCTTAAGTACTTCATCCACTTTACCAATGGCCCAACGGGTGGTTCGTACAAGCCATTCCACGGCGGAGGAGCGATTGAAGCAGTGCTGAAATCCGACGAACTTTATGCCGAGCAAATTCTTGACGGCTGCCATGTCAACCCCGCATACGTAAGAGACATCCTGAGGCGCAAAGGTACGGATAGAATAGTTGGGGTAACAGACTGCCTGTTTGCAGCAGGTTCGGACATCAGGCAGTTCACGAGTGGTGGTATCCGTGGCGCCATCAGCGAAAACGGTGACTGCTTTCAAGTGGTCGGCAAGCCAGACACGCTCTTCAGCAGTAATTTGACGATGGACCGCGGATTTGCCAACCTGCTCAACTGGCTCACCGTAGATATGCAGGGCATCTGGAACCGCCGGCACGAGGCGATGGAGCTGGAAAAAGCCCTGGTTGCAACCTCAAAGATATTCTCTACCAATGCGTGTAAACTAACCGGCCTGGAAAAGCAAGGCTATGGTTCGGTCGTTGATGGGGCAAAGGCTGATTTGTGCGTGCTTGATATCACCGGCTCGCCAGGTAATTACAAGGTAACCGTCGAGTTGACTATAATCAATGGCGATACGGCGTACTCAGCTAAGTAAAGTTTATTACTCAACTTGACTGACTTTTAAACTGTCATGCTGAGCGAAGCGAAGCATCTGGGAGAACGAAAACTTATGGCTGTTGAAATCAGCGACTGGCGGCCGGTCAGCGATTGGATTGCTCTGATTAAAGAGGCAAACAGTGCATTTGACAACAGGCTGGACCAAATCTACGGCGACAATGAGGATTTGAAGAGAGAAGCGGCCCAAATGTGTTTGCGCAGCCTTGAAGAATTTACCGACAGATATGGCGCAGACCGCAGCGTTATCATAGTACGCTCAGCCGGTCGTGTTAACCTGTTAGGCACTCATATCGACCACCGCGGCGGGTCGGTCAATCCCGTCTGTGTCAAACAAATGTGGCTGGTAGTCGAGCCGCGTGATGACGACCGGGTGCTGGCAAAAAATGTCGAGTCGAATCGGTTTCCCGATGAACAATTCCGTATCAGCGCCTGCCTGCCGGCCGGGGAGAAAATCCGGGACTGGGATACGTGGTGTCACAATGAGTTTGAAAAACGCAAACACGAAACATCGGTTACCTGGTCGAATTATATACGCGCTGCTGTGCTGTACTTTCAGCATCTCAACACGAAAGGCGATGGTACTTTCGCACGGACGATTAAGGGAATGAATATGATGGTCTATGGCAATGTCCCCATAGCGGCGGGGCTTGGTTCGTCATCGGCATTAGTTATGGTCGCAGCAGAAGCGGTAATACGGATAAACGCGATTCAGATTGAGCCGGCCGATTTAGTTGAGCACGCAGGTTTCGCTGAATGGTACGTGGGCACCCGCGGCGGATGCAGCGACCACGCCGCTATTATATTCGGCAAGCCCGGTACAATCCTACACATTAAGGCTTTTCCACTGATGGTAGAAGACGCTGCGCTTCCGGCCGGCTACAGCTTTGTTCTGGCCAACAGCGGTATCGAGGCGAAGAAACAAGCCGGCGCCCGCGATGTCTTTAACAGCCGAGTGGCCGCCTATATATTCGGCCTGATGATGCTCCGTAAAAACTTTCCAGAGTATGCCGGCAAGCTCGAACGACTTCGTGATGTCAATCCGGAGAGACTTGGCGTTGATGAGAGCCAAATCTATCGAATGGTAAAATCACTGCCTGCCTCTGTCAGCCGTGCGGACATTTTGGAATTCCTTCCGGAACGCGAGCAAAAGATTCGTCGTGTCTTTAGAAGTCATGATGAACCTGAACAGGGCTATCATATCAGGCAGATATGCCTTTATGGGATAGCCGAGTGTATTCGTGCTGAGATGGTCCCGCAGTGTCTGAGAACGGGAGATATGAAGACCTTCGGTGAGTTAATGAGCATCTCCCACGATGGCGACCGTGTAACAAAAGTGGTTGACGGAAAACGCATACCAACCGACAACAGTTACCCCGATGCAAGGATTGATGCCCTGATAAGCGACCTGAAATCAGCAGACCCCCGCCGTGTAAGCCAGGCTCGGCTGTGGCGTCAGAACGGCGGGTATAACGTCAGCCTGCCCGAAATAGATATGCTCGTTGACATCGCACTGATGACTCCGGGTGTCCTCGGTGCCGGCCTTGTCGGCGCCGGGATGGGCGGCAGCATCGTGGCTGTCGTCGAAGATAAACATGCCCGGCAGCTCATCGAAAATATGGCTGAACAATACTATCGCCCACGCAACCTACAGGTGGAGGCAGAGATCATTACCCCCGTCGGCGGTTTGTGCACGATGGATGTGTAGTTGAGCAGTTCGAAAAACCTTGCTTCGGATTTCGCATTTAGGATTTAATTCCCGAAAGCAATGATGCAGCTTCGGCATCCATAAATATCTTGCAGTTCTTATGCTCTTGCAGTATCGAGGCCGGACACTTAGGCGAGACCTGCCCTTCCAATGCGTTCCTGAGGGCCTCGGCTTTGCGCTTATCCGGCACTGTAACAATCAAGCATTCGCTTTTCATAATCTGCCGGATGCTCATCGATATCGCCTGCTGCGGCACCTGCTCTAACGTATCGAACCATCCTTCGCCCAACTGCT
>JADFJC010000159.1 GCA_022566315.1 Planctomycetota bacterium | reverse complement strand
TGCCGTGCTGTCTCACGCCGACGGCTATTCGCCGCGCTTAGGCCAGCCCCACCCTGATTTCACCTTGCCCAGCATCGCGGATCGCACGCCGGTATCGCTGTCGCAGTTTCGCGGCCGGAAAGTCCTCCTGATCCACTTTGCCTCCTGGTGAAGGGGTTGTCGACAGGCCGTGCCGGCCTGGAACACAAAGACGCAAGAATGGGTCCGACAGGGGAAACTCGTTGTGCTCGGGATCGCGCAAGAGCAACATCCCGATCGCTGCCGGCTCTTCGCACAGTGGCACCAGTTGGATTGGCCGATTCTGCACGATCCGATCAATATAATGCAGGTAAGGGGAGTGCCAATCGAGGTGGCCATCGACGAGCATGGTATCGTCCGCAGCCTCCGACCCAACCTGAAAACATTTGAGGAGGAGTTCCTCGACAAATCGTTTGCACCCGACGGTGTAGAACCGTCAAGGAAACCCAGGAAGGCGACACGACCCGACTTGGTGGCTCTGCGTCGCCGCGCTGAGAAAAGTCACTCGTCCGAGGCGTGGCGGGGGTTAGGCGACGCCTTAGTGCTGTGGGGAGGACTCGCCAGAATCAACGACGCCATCAACGCTTACACACAGGCACTTTACGTCAAGCCGGGCGACGGTGATGCGCATTTCCGCTTGGGAGTCTGTTATCGCATTCGCTATGAATCCCAGCAGCGGATGCCCACTGACTTCCAAACGGCCGTGAACCATTGGACTCAGTCCCGGGCGCTCGAGCCCAACCAGTACATTTGGCGGCGGCGCATTGAACAATACGGCCCGCGACTCACCAAGCCGTACCCGTTCTACGATTGGGTGGAAACGGCATCCCGTGACATCAGAGCACGTGGCGACCGACCCGTTGAGCTGAGGGTCTTGCTCACCGGCTCCGAAATCGCCAGTCCGGGTCGTAGCTTCGACACCGTGGAACGCAACGCTAAGCCTCCGGATCCCCAAGACCGGATTCTTCGCGATACGCAAAGCCTGATACTGACTGAAGTGACAGTAGTCCCGCCGCATGTGAAGCCAGGAGGGACCGTTCGGGTCCACGTGACACTTCGTCCAAACAGCGAGCGAAAGGCCCATTGGAACAACGAGGCTGAGCCGTTGAAGCTCTGGATCGATCTACCCCCAGGTTGGAAGGCACAGCCTCAGCTGCTAATCGCCCCACAAGGCAACCAACCGGAAACTTCAGAGCCGCGGCACCTCGAGTTCGAGGTCCGCGCCGCGGCCGACGCAAGCGGCATATCCAAACTGGCCGCTTACGCCTTGTACTACGTTTGCGAAGACGTGGGCGGAACGTGTCGCTTTCTGCGACAGAATATCCCTATCGCAGTGACGGTTGACAAGTAGCGACTTCGACTTCCGTATCTTGAGTGAAGTCGGATTAAATAGGGACTGTCATCTATTAAACCAGAACCACAAATCAAAGATGTCCTCGCTCAGTAATGAGAAATTTCACTACTGTCCGGTTGTTTGATTTGGAAAACGTCATAACGATTTAAATAACATTAGGTTACAAGCAAAAATGACTGTAATCGATTTGAAATCACTTTTAGACTCAGGCCATTTCAATTTGAAAAATATCAAGGAAATGGCCGATGAATACTGGACGGATAGTCTTTTCACAAATAATGGATTTTCTCCCGCTACGAGAATTGAGAAAGTGTGTCAAACGATATCGTGGAAATTACAAGGTTCAAAAGTTTTCATGCATGGATCAGTTCCTATGTATGGCATTTGCTCAACTAACCTATCGCGAAAGTCTCCGAGATATCGAAGCATGTTTGCGTGCGATGCAATCCAAACTCTATCACATGGGAATCCGCAGCAGAGTTTCAAAGTCAACTTTGGCCGACGCAAACGAAAACAGAGATTGGCGTATCTACGCCGACTTTGCTCAGGCGTTGATTCATATTGCCAGAGGTCTTTACGCCAAAGAAGAATTCGGGATAGAATTGGACCAGACAGTTTACGCACTCGATTCGACAACAATAGATTTATGCCTATCACTATTTCCCTGGGCAAAGTTTCGCAAGCACAAAGCAGGAATAAAGCTTCATACACTTTTGGACTTACGCGGCAACATTCCCACGTTTATAAGCATTACAGAGGCTCTCGTTCACGATGTCAACATCCTCGACGATATTATTCCGGAAGCTGGAGCATTCTATATCATGGATCGAGGATACCTCGACTTTGCTCGTCTTTACATATTCCATCAATGCCTGGCGTTCTTTGTAACTCGGGCAAAAGGAAACTTTCAATTTCGTCGATTGTACTCTCATCCAATAGACAAATCGACCGGTTTGCGGTGCGATCAGACAATTGTGCTGACAGGCTTTTATTCATCGAAAGATTATCCCGAAAGACTTCGGCGGATCCGCTATGTGGACAAAGAAACAGAACAGAATCTGGTGTTTATAACCAACTGTTTTACATTGCCAGCGATAACTATCGCTCAACTTTACAAGTGCCGCTGGCAGGTGGAACTGTTCTTCAAATGGATCAAGCAGCATCTTCGTATCAAGGCATTCTTTGGCACTACCGAGAACGCTGTGAAGACACAGATATGGATTGCAATCTCGGTTTATGTGTTGGTAGCAATAATAAAAAAGCAACTGAACCTGGAACTGAATCTCTACACAATTCTACAGATTTTGAGTGTGACCTTATTCGAGAAAGTGTCTATTTTACAAGTACTTATGGCAGCTGGTTACAAAACTGATAACACTGATTTTTGTAACCAGTTGATGTTATTCGACTTATAACCGGACAGTAGTGGTTCCAACTGTTTAATTTGTTTGGCGTCCATATCATATATCCTTTCAGAATAAGAGGTTCTGAAAGAAGTTATCGACTGGCCGCCTGAAAATCTTGAGCTAAAATGGCGTTGTAGTACTAAGTTGTCACAATAAATTCTGGAACATGCGTTTGAGAAATATACAGTGATTCTGAAAGTTCAATTTACAAGGAGGTACTACAATGGCAGACAAGGAAGTTTTGGTTGTCGCAAGCAAGGTTAAGGCTTATATAAAGAGCAAAGAATTGCATACATCATCAGATGCAATTGCTGCTCTTAGTGACAAGGTTTGTGCAATATTGGATGATGCTATTGCTAGGATAAAGGCTAATCGCCGGAGCACGGTTAAACCGCAAGACTTGTAAGCATTAATTGTCTATATTGAAAAGAATCGGCATCAATACGACCTTTGGCCGTTCAGAACTGTGGTCCCTCCGGCGAATTGTGGATCGGCTGTCCGTGGGCTTCATCCTTCGTCTGCCGGCGGGTGCACGACTACTCAATCATTAACAGGATTCGTCCATTGCCGGGCGGAACGGTAAAGCTTGTGCCGAGTTTGCCGGTCAGGAAGTCTTTCGCCGGTTTGTCGAGCTTGATCTCATAAGGTGCCGCAGCGCCAGGCAGATTGACGACCACCAGAGCCTTCTCATATCGTCTTTGCCAGACGTGCGAGTTGATCTGCTTACCTGGTGACGTTGGCAGGCCGATTTTTACGTCGTATTCGGGGTACCAATCGTGGCGATGGCTTGTATTGTCTGAAAAAAGATAATAGAAATCACCGATCGAGAGGGCGTAGCAGAGGCTCCACCATCGGGCTGCATTGTCAGCGAGAGGCTTCTGGCCCCGCTTGGCGTCACCGGGCCAACCGGCACGTTCTCGAATCTCTTCGAACCGCTCAATGAGACTAATTCGCGGCTGCCTCAGCAGCGATTGAGTGTGTTGCATCTGACGGATGCATTTGTCCCACTGTGTGCGGCTGTGGCTCCAGCCCGATTCGTACATCATCCCATTCAGGTACGGGGCGGCGAAATCGTATTTGCCTATCGCATAACCCGCGTTGGCTAGGATCAGGAAATCGTCGCCGACCGCCTCGCGTACGGCCTTCAAAAAGGCCACCCAGGGTTGCGGCTCATTGCGGATGTTGTCGTAGAAGACGCCGTCGACACCGGCCTCCTTGAGTGCAACTGTCTGCCGGATGACGTGCTGACGATAGTCCTCGTTGTACCAGTCCATCCGGTGAGTCCCCGGCCAAAACTGCTGGCGCTTGCCATCCTTACGCAGCCACCACGAATGGTCCTCGGGCAGCCAACTATCGGGGTATTCGTAGAACAGCAGATCACCGATGATCACGACGTCAGGATTGAGCGTGCGAATTTCGGCGATCCGTCTCTTTGCTGTCGCCACTGAGTTGGCTGTAAAGTGGTACGCAAGACCCTTTGGATCCCCATCCCACTTCAGACCGAGGCGTCCACTTCCCGTCATGATCAGATCGTGTCTGGCCATGCTTTCTAGGGAGTTGTCCCCACGAACCGGTGCCCAGAGCATCGCTATCCGTGGATAGGGCGTTTTCGCAAAATCCGGTGGTTGGCTGACGGCGGTTTCAGCATAGCCGCCATTAGTTCCCATTACCGCGATCGCCATCCAGCCAAGGACCAGCCGCGTAACGTTGGTGCACATCTTGCTCCTCGTTTCGTAATAGTTCATCGAAGCCATAATTACGACTTCTGCCGGACTCGAAATGCCAGGTTGGGTCCATGATAGACGATCTGCCAGACATGTCAACATCTGAACCGGCACATACACTTATCTCTCAAAGGCACATTCTACTCAACATTAGTGGCAACATAAAGTACCTGCTGCTTCATCCTGAAGACCTATACGCAATTGGAATTCGACCGAATAACGTATCGATCTGGCTCTCAACCAAACCACCTCCCGGCAGGCGCGGCTCGGAGTGGAGTATGGTGATCAGCCGTCGGACTATAGCTTTTGGTGTCGCCTGGAACCTTCATTTTCACCTTCGTGATACCATCCAGCTGGTATAAGTTCAAAATTCAGAACGTCTTTGAACACCAATAAGCGTTCCATGGTTTCACCTTGCAGCATTTTGCCTTTCTTACCATCCAGCCAATCCCTTCTTTCTGCAACACCCATCACAAGATAATTATTTCCAATTATTTCTGGCTTAGATTGTTCAAAAGAGGCTGCCATTAAAGATTCCAATTCAGACTTTTTTGTTATTATCAAATCGCATTTAACACAGTAGCGGCATTTCTTATTCAAGAGCAGAAGCTGCTGAGGGTCGATGTGAATAACCAGTGGGAATTTGCGTATTTTTGTGTTGTTCTCACATTTCGGGCACTTGGTGAAAGCAGCATCTTCATAGGGATTCAGAAAAAAATAGTGTCTCCTTCTCTCTGACTTTATGCCATCTATTTCAATCATCCTTGCACCACAATCTGACATATCAATTAAGGCTTTCATGGCCTCGTAAATAATTTACCATTGTGTGGCATCGCCGTCAAGACCAGTTTAGGAACTTCCGCTCTCAATCATTCCGATACAGAAACGGCAATCGGCGATTCACAGTTCCGGCTGTAATCGCCGCAGTACAGTCAAGCCGCAAGACTTGTAAGCATTAATTGTCTATATTGAAAAGAATCAGTATCAAGACGACCTTTGGCTATTCAAGGCTATCCGTATAGATTAAGCAACATTTTTTCTGTAAATTCTTTTTTTGCCTGAATTAGCGGATTCGTTTTCGTTCTCCATTTCCACATTCATATTCAAGTACCTTTTCCCTGCGATCCAATCTTCGCTGATTTCCATTTCAATGGCGCTGACCAGCCGGATCAGCGAGGCTTCATTCGGGAACAGTCTCGCTACCCTTGTTCTGCGATTAATCTCTTCGTGCAGCCGTTCCAGCGAATTTGTCGTTCTCATGCGCTTGCGGTGTTCCTGCGGAAGTTCGAAAACGGTCAGCCCTTCCGGCAGATTTTCTTCCATCCATTCAGACAACTCAGGCGCAGACTCGGCGCACTTTTCAACATATTGTTTGAGCCTCGCCCTGGCTATCCTGCCGTCAGGGGCGGCGAAGATATCGGCTATGTCGTCGCTTACCTGTTTCTTCATCGTTTTTTTGGGTACATACGCCTGGGCATTTTGCTGTAGATGGAACTGACATCGATGCCACGGCGCCCCGTTGAACAATGCTCTCAAAGCGGCCTTGAGTCCATCATGGGCATCGCTGACGATATACGTTACCCCGTGCAAGCCACGATCCAGCAGAGACTTCAAGAAAGCTCTCCAGTGCGCTTCGGCTTCACTCAACGAAACGCTTACGCCGAGTATCTCCCGTTTTCCGTCGGCATTGACGCCGATTGCCGTAAACACCGCACAGGACTGCACAGAGCCATTCATACGCACTTTCTCGTAATGAGCGTCAAGGATGATATAAGGGTATTGGCCGAGCTTGCGATTACGCCATCTGTCCAATTCTTCATCGAGTATTTGAGTTGCCCTCGATACCTGCGTACCGCTCACATCCAGGCCGCACATCTTTTCCAGTACACGGGTTACCCGGCGTGTGGATATGCCTTTTACATACATCTCGGCAATAGCGACCTTCAGCGCCCGTTCGCTGCGACAACCCTTTTCCAGAGCCGACGGATAAAACTCGACATCGCCTCTTACCTGCGGCACATCGACGGCGAACCTGCCCATGCGTGTATCGACGGTCTTGGGCTTATAGCCGTTGGCGTACCCCTTGCGATCAGAAGTTCTCTGATAAGCTCCAGCCGCCAGAGCGTCTTCCCTCTCGATCTTCATAGCCTCATTGAGCAGCAATCGCAGTACGTCCGCCATCGAGTCAAAGCCGTTTTCAATTAACAGTTCCATTGCATCGTCAAACGCGTTACCATGTTTCCGGTGGGCCATCTTGTGTCTCCATATTAAAGTTGTCGTAAACCTTATAGGAGAACGGGACGTGCCCGCCATTTCAAGCGAATTTCGCATATGGCTGGCTTCCGGCTCGCTACGCTCGCCTACACCCAGCCATATGCGGGGTTAACACCAATTTACAGAAAAGAGTTTACACTACCATCGAGGAGCAGCATGTACAAGACGATCACTAAGCTCAAACAGCTTCAAGTCATACGAAGAATCGAGCGAGAAAACGTAGTCGAGAAGCAAACCGCCGCACAGATGTCACCGCCGGCGGATGGCAATGGTCGAGTGAAAAAACAAACCCAATTGCGCCAAGATCGAATGGATGCAATGTCTTTTCAAAAACCGACTTACGACGATAGCGCCCACTCCGGAGCGGGCGAAAACAAAGCCAATCAAAGCCAATTTCGAGGCGATTTTGCGGCCCATGCTCTTGGGGGTATCGCCTCGTGGTAGGGCGGCGGCGCTCTGACGCGGGCGAGGGGCCTGGCGAGGAGTCTGATGTGCCGAAAAAAAAGGCCTCTGCTTGAGATTCGAGCAGAGGCCGCAAT
>JADFJC010000158.1 GCA_022566315.1 Planctomycetota bacterium | reverse complement strand
ACACCGTATAGCCTGTTCTCGCCGCTGCCATACGAGAAAAAAACGAAGGCGATTGCGTGAAATGGGTATCGACTTATCTGTTATACGTTGTTGCATCTTTCAACCTTAAATGGCGTTGTAGTACTAATCAGGCCCACGGATGTGCAAGGAGCCACCTTTGAGATAGAGTTTGTACGCCTATTGTCCCGCAAGGAATACTTCGCGAGCAATTCGCCATTGGTTAGCTGGCAGGGCCTGAAGGCAATCTATCACCAGACACTGGTTGCCAAAACGCCTGAAGTAATCCAATTCCCCTTGACCCTTCCGGACCGGCCGTGGCTCGACCTCGCCCTCGGTACTATCGAAGATGGCCCCGTTACGTTTCAAGTCAAGATTCGCCCTGCCGGCGGACGAGCCGAAGATGCAATTTTACTTGCGCGTACTATCACAACGCCCCGTCGTTGGGAGCCTGTTCAGGTCGATCTTTCCGACTACGCAACAGAAGATGTAATCCTTTCCCTCTCACTCGCGGCGGAAAAAGAGGGAACTCTGGGATACTGGGGTTCTCCGGTGATTCGCAATAGCGGGGCTATTCCACCACCGGCCATAAGTGAGAACGACGCTTTCTCCAGGAAAACCCCACAGGGAGTCATCTTGATCTGGGCCGATGCGCTGCGCTGGGACCACCTTAACGCTTACGGTTACTCACGCGAGACGGCGCCGGTTCTCAGCCGGATGGCCGCCCGAGGGCGCACTCTTCCACGACTGTGTCTCCCAGGCGACATGGACCCTACCTTCCACGGCCTCACTACTCACTTCACTCTACCAAACAACGCATGGAGTTGTGGATCTCGGAAGAGACGTATTGCCGGTCACTGCAACGACCATGGCGGAAGTATTTCATGACGCCGGCTATGCCACCCTATCGTTCTCGTCCATCTGGTTTACAGGGCGACACTTCAATATGCATCAGGGCTTCGACGAATTACATGAGTACGATCCACCCGTTGAGAAGATATCCAAAACAGCTCGTGAATATGTCAACCGGCTGCTTCCCTGGCTTGAAGCACATCGCGAAGTCCCCTTTTTTGTATTCCTGCATGTGTATGATCCGCATGCCCCCTATGAGCCTTATCCGCCTTATGACACCCTCTGGGCTGATCCCGCCAGAAAGAAAGAGCATGAAAGCATCGTTGGGCAATTTAGTAAAAAAATGACATTGCCTACTCTGAAGGAACTTGAAGAAGCAGGTATCGATCCGGATGAGTTCTTCTCCCTGATGAAAGATTGGTACGACGGCTCGATCCGCGCCATGGATACGGAAATTGGGCGGATATTGGAACGGCTGGAAGAACTCGGACTTGACGAAAAGACCCTTGTCATTTTCATCAGTGACCACGGTGAGGAGTTCCTCGACCATGGTGGTATGGACCACGCGACTACTGTTTACAGTGAGCTGACTCATGTGCCTTTAATTGTCAGGTGGCCTGGTGTTATCCCGGAAGGCGCAGAGGTTTTTGAGACGGTTAGAACCATTGACCTGATGCCGACGATTCTCGAACTATGTCATCTTCCTCTACCGGAGGGAATGCAGGGGCAGAGCCTTCTGCCTCTATTTGCCGCGGCCAAACGAACTTCAGGTGAATCCATTGCGATGAGCGACAGGAACGTTGCGTTCACAACAGGTCAATGGAGGAACGAACCGGCCGTTTCTGAGCTCCTGTGGTCTGAGCGACAGAGGAAGGCTTATCCTGAGGCATTAGCCGAAATTGGTGACTCATGTTATGCGATTATTTTGGATGGATGGAAGCTGAACTACTATATCCAACCGCTCGAAGGGCATCCGGAATACGAACTTTACGACCATCGCAAAGACCCGCTGGACCAGGTCAACCTGGCTGATAAGCACCCGGAAATCGTCGAACGTCTGGCTGAGGAGCTCAAAGCGTGGAAAGAAAAGGCCACCGCGGCGCGTCTTACCCCTGACTCCGAGTTGGAAAAGAAACTGACCTCGGAGCAGTTGCAGCATCTGCGCTCTTTGGGCTACATCAGGTAAACCGAAGGTTTCCAGCGCAGCAACGCCCGCACACAGGTTTCACAGGCTCAACTATTGTATCTTCCCGGCAAAAAATAATATTTTTTTATTTGCAATAACGTCCGATAATGGTATAATTTCTATTGTTTGACCTACATTTCCAGGATGACAATTGTGTGTGGGTGAATTTTTTCGGTTTTTTGAGAATGGACGCTCGTTGCGAATTACGACGGATTGTTGCAGTTCTTTTTGGGGTCGGGGCGTGGTGTTTGCATGTTATTGCTGGCTCTGTTTACACTTACGGAGGCGACTTAAATTTACAAATTTCCGCCGAGCTGGATACCAGCAAAGGTTGTAGGGCCAATGCAGAAGAAAGGCAAGGCCGGAAAATCGTTTTGATATGCAAAAAAACCAGTATCTAATTGTAATTCTTTCAGGAAGGAAGGAGGCGATAAAAGCGAGCAAAACAATACTTATTTTGAAGCATTAGGAGGATGTTGGTGGCTGTTAGTTTAAATAAGGAAACGGAATTTCTATTAAGGAGAATGGCCATGAAAAAGATAATCGCAATGTTGGTTCCCGGGCTGATGCTTTTTGCAGGTGCTTCCGCAAAAGGTGATAACGGAGTTCCTCCGAGACCCCGACACAACGATTGAAGTAGGTACCAATGTTTCTACTAACCAGTCTCAGGATATTTCTGTCGACACTGGTGATGCAACTTCTGCTTCTGGTGCGAGCATCACTACCACCTCAATTTCAAACTACAGGACCCGGACACCGCCGATTACGACGTTCCCTCCCTATTTGCCCTATTGGACTCATGGAGGATGGGGGACTATAAAGGCGTACTTCCCGAATGGACCTAATAGTGATGACCAGGTGTATGAACGGGTATTCAATCCTGGTAATCCCATTGACATGAGAGAGCTTAGGGGAGTTCTTGAATCATTACCTTATGAAAGCCCCCTTGGTGTTTTCGGCGGATTCCTTAATGGTGTGGGAGCCATATTTGGTGGGCCTGATAATTACCATCACGGCAGAGGATTTGAAATAGCAAATTCGCTTGTTCGTACTCGAAGGCCCAGGGGAAAGCCTCTTTTAGTCTTTATTGACTCCAATATCGATACAAATCTTCTGAGGAATGCAGGTTACGCTTATGTTGGAAAAGTGAGCCTGGAAGGCAAGGTGGATCGCAACTGGGATCACGTCTATGATGCCGCAGTAGCAGAGGCGTTGCCATGGAATGTTGATATCCTGCTTGTCTCCGGCGGAATGAAGGGTGTTACCGTTGGCTCAAATTTCTCTTTTCCTGGAGCCGGCGGTGCTTACAGTCAGACCAACTACTCTGTTTCTATGTTTGGTGCTGTCTCGAGCGGAATTACTGAAGGCAAAGGAAAGGCTCTTGTCAGCGCTGCAGGTTATAGGTATTGGCCGGCCGCTGCTAAGAGAAGAAGAATTCCTCAGGCCTTCTATGATAGAATCCACGCAAAGGTTCACCCTGTACGAAAGAGCACAGAAGCTGTGCAACAAGTCCTTCCTGCAACCAAAAAAGAAGAATACCCTGTAGCCAAAAAAGAAGAACACCCTGTAGCCAAAAAAGAGGAATACCCTGTAGCCAAAAAGGAATTGCACCATGTAGCCCAAAAGGAAAAGTACCCTGCAGCCGCAAAAGAAAAACGCCCGGCAATCCACAAAAAGAAACGCCCTGGAGTACGAGTGAGTCAGGAGCTTCTTGAAATGGCAGGATTCGCCGAGCGCCAGCAGGTGGACCACTTAGCAATAAAGTAACTTCCATAGAGATAAAAATCTCTAAAGAAACTGATTTGAGCACTTCGCTACAGCGAAGAAAGGAGGTTGCTTATAGGATAAACAAAAATAGGTCGTTTATACTGTTGTAATTGCTGATGCTTGCTTAGGACTGGTAAAGAAATTAGGTTTCGTTTTTGGTTGAGCGAGGACAAGGCTGGCAAGGAAGCAAAACGCAGGACTACTGGTTGGTAGTCCGAGTTTTGCTGACACCGCCAGACGAAGCCGCAGCCAGCCAAAAATGGAAGATAATTTCTTTACCGGTCCTTAGCGGGCAGAAAGGAATCTGAAAAAATAAAATGAAAAGGAGTTTTAACAAATGATTAGAAAAATTTTACTCTCCGCAGTAGTCATTCTGTTGCTGTCATCTGGTGCCTTTGCAAACATTGGACAGGTCCAGAGTTTTTCAATTGGCGCATTTTTTAATAAGGTCCAGATAGTCGGAGGATTCGGCTCGGCAGTAGGTGAAAACATGCTGGAGGTCGGCCAAAGGCAGACGGCACGCAATCCACGCTTAGGCAGTGCAGCCATCAAGCAAGGAGGTATATTGACCCAACATGCACGTGTTCGGGGACGGGACGGCACAATTGGTATTGGTGTTGTGCAGAATGCATCTGTTGATGGTTCGCAACACCAGTTTATCGGCGGCAGACGTAGAGGTTCACATACACAAGGGCAAAGTCTGAATCTGAACCTTAACACAATTGCGCGCAAACCTCGTGGTGGTATTGGCCGCGTGGTAGGCTCACAGTCTTTCGTTGGTGAGCAGAGTCAGAGGCAAGCCACTCGCGGCAGATTCAGTACAAGCTCTCAATTTGTTCAGGCCGAACAAAGTGTTAAAATTACCGGCGGCCAGCGCTCTAATGTTGTTGTGGAAAATAACCTGAATGTCACGATGTTCCAGGGCAATACACCTCCGTAACGGCCGGCGAAATCTCGAATAGTTTCAAAAAGACCTTTTGAATGATTTTGTCAAAAGGAGCCTTATAAGGAACCTCTTGTTTGAAAGAGTGCGTGATCTCTTTGAGGCTCTTTTTTTGTCCCTCACCATATTTTTTAGTTTTTTGTTTGCCAACAGCGTCCTGTAAAGTTACAGTCCCCGCTGCAATAAGCGGCATTGGCCGGTATAATTGTTTACATCGTAAGGCCAACGTCAACTTGCCAGGGTTCGGGTATAAAACTTACTGACGGGCTTAAAATGGACACTCGCAGCCGCGCACAATGGATTGTTGCAGTTCTTTTGGGGGTTGGCGCAATGTCTTTTCCTGTTTTCGCCAACGAGGTTTATACTTACAGCGGCGACTTCAATTTACAGATTCCCGCCGAGCCGGACACCAGCAAAGGATGGATGGCAGACGCAGTTATTGAAATCGACCAACATGTTACTATCTTGGACCTTGACGTCGGCATTACTTTGACGCACTCCAGCGTCTTTGATTTGCAAATCTCTTTGCAAAGCCCTGACGGAACAACAGTTTTATTGAATAAGTACGATTTTAGTGAGTTTTTTGAGGGCGAGGATTACTCACAAACCATATTTGACGATGAAGCCCAGACCCCCATCAGCCAGGCCCAGCCACCTTTTACCGGCCGATTCAGACCTAACTCCTCCGACTCTCTGGAGCTTTTTGACGGCCAGGACGCTTATGGCCCTTGGCACCTCCAAATCTACGATGCCTATCATTACGACACCGGCACTTTCGAAAACTTTGAGCTTACGATTACAACAGTTCCCGAACCTGCCACCGTGGTACTCTTGGTACTCGGCACAGGTTTGGCAGCACTTTTAAGACCCCGCCGTAATCCCAAAAATATTTAGTGCAGTAATTTATTGTGGGATTCTTTCTCTTAAGCCTTCTCAATACAGACTTCCGCTCCATCCGGAACATCCCACAACCCAGACAGGTCTCCTTTCATCCTCCCAACGATATTCACCGCCGATGCCGCCCTGATTTCATCGCCGCCCGATGCAGGTGTCGGCCCAAAGAATATGCAAAATGCCTGCCCTGGCGGCCAATATCCCAATTCCCCTTCCTCCAATACGTCCCTGCTGTCCTCTTCAAGCTCACAGCTCACAGGTATATTGAAATATATCTCCCCGCCCCAGCGTTGCCCTTTCGCCCGTATCGGCAGAGCACCATATATCGCCTTGCCCGAAACACTCTCACTCAACTCCCCCTCAAAACTATTTCCACCGGCTCTAATTACTATTCTCTGCCCCATCTTTTCCCTCAATAATCAATCCCAAAGTCATTCATCCTATTTACTTCATTATTCGCTATTCCTTGTTCGTTATTCGATATTTTCCCCTTGTCCACCTTTCGTCATTCCGTACTTGATACCGAACCCATAATATTTAGCCCCGTAATTTATTACGGGGTTTTCTTTATCAATCAATTTATTGATGGGTTCTTTGATATTTAGCCCTGGGTTTCACCCAGGGTTTTTGTTTAGCCGTCGTCGGCACGACGACGCCCCAGTGCTTGCCCCGCACAAAACTTGCCCTGAGTATAATCGAAGGAGCTTGCCCTGAGTATAGTCGAAGGGTCGAAGGTTCCTTAACTAACAACTTAAAACTACTTCCTATACTTTTCCGCATGTTCCTCACAAAGCCACAAATAATGCCCTTCCGGCGTAAGCACCTTTTTCAAATCACCCCACTCATGATGTTCGTCCACCTCATCGAGCAGTTGACGAAACATCCTCAATTCCATACCTTCAATCCGTTCTGCTTTTCCTCCCACTCTCGTCCTCTCAAGTAGCTCTGCTTCTATATAGTCTCTCTCTGCCAGTTTCTTTGCCAGTTCCTCCATCAGCTTAATCTGCCCTGCACAAGCCCCCGCAGCCGCCACCGCCACCGGCGCTGCATACTTAATAACCTTTGTCAGCTTCAAAATATAAGGCCCCATACTCGCAAAGAACTCGCTTGGTTTCTTTATCTCATACCTGCCCACCTCTCACCTCATCTAACGCCACGATTCATCGCGGCGCCTGTTTAGCCCCCTAACCCCGAAGGGCGTTGGGGGGTCCGTCCCGAAAGCGCCATACGTCATCACATACCCAACAATCACTACCATAATGAAGATTGTAAAAACAACGCCCGCGCCCCGCAACCATGTTTACCCACCCCTGTGGCGGCGGGACAATCGTCTTCCCGTCCTTTTATATAGCCCCCAGTCCTGTGCTGGGGGAGTTGTTCTTTCCCTTTTCCTTTTTCTTTCCAATTCTCTAATCTCTAATCTCTAATCCACTCAAGAATCCGTGTGAACTTGTGCCCAAGGTATCCGTGTCTAAAAAAAAGTGTCAATCCTGTCTAAAAAAACTTCGTGTTAATTTATGCCCCTGTGCCTTAGGTAATAGGTATCCGTGGCGTTAAGATAGGTAAAATATCCACGTTTTTTCAACCAAAAGCACTGATACCTAAGAGCAAAAATCAAATTTTTCAAATTTTTTTTAACTGCCTTGCCGGCATCGAGTTACGAGAATTACGAGTCTCGAATCGAGGACTTTTTTCGTATCAAACGTGCAG
>JADFJC010000045.1 GCA_022566315.1 Planctomycetota bacterium | reverse complement strand
GATTTATGATGATCCGGCCTCATCGGGCGGACGGCACATCGGCTCAGAGGACGGCGACGGCAACGACAATGACACTGCGCCCGGAGCTGAATGGTTAGCCGTTTACAATTTTGATGCTGCCGGTGGAACCTACAAAATCCTGCTTCGCGCCCAGGAGTTCGGCAGCGATTCATTCTGGGTCCGTATCACGGGTGCCACGAGTCAGACCCATGAAGACCCTGACCAGCCCGGCACCGGCTGGGTAAGGTTTAACGGGATAGATGCACCGGACGGATGGGCCTGGGACGAGGTTCACAGTGACGATCACAATCAGGCGATTGTGAATTGGACGTTGCCGGCCGGGCCGCACACGCTGGAAATCGCTAAGCGTGAAGATGGTGTGTTGCTTGACGCTATCTTGATTACGGATGACGTTGACTAAACGACGTTGCCGGACTCACGGCGACAGACGACAGGACAACAGATTCGCGTTAATTCGGGGCCTATACCGATTCGGTATAGGCCCCTTTTGGTTGATAATTGGTAAATG
The DNA here is from genome assembly GCA_022566315.1 of Planctomycetota bacterium. Classification (GTDB taxonomy): domain Bacteria; phylum Planctomycetota; class Phycisphaerae; order Sedimentisphaerales; family Anaerobacaceae; genus NIOZ-UU13. The sequence continues at coordinate 27,273 of JADFJC010000045.1, read as the reverse complement.
TCCCCATTCCCCGATCGGGGTCGAGGACAAGTTTCGCGGGGATGACAATTAAATTAGGGGGGGTTAATAGTAATACTTGAATTCTATGTCCACGTCCCACATATCGGGCAGGCCTTGCTTTTTGGTAAGTTTGACCCGGTTGCACTGTAAGTTTGCCCAGCGGAGCTGAATCATCGAGAGGAACTCGGCAAATTTGACTATGTCAATCTGCTTTAGATTTACGGTGGCACTTTGGCTTTTCTGGCCGCGGGTGGTTTGGAGTGTTCCTGAACTGAGCTTGTACTTGCTCGGCGGTATCTTGCACTCACCGGCAATCTTTACCACGGCATTATCATAAGTAAACTCGGTACTGACGTCATTAGAATCGGAAAACTTACGTCGGCCGGGGTCAAGAGTTAAAATGTCTATCATAATCGTTTCGGCTTTCCTATCCTGGGCCAACTGGTCCTCAACACTTTTTTCCGCAGCCGGTAAGTACATCGCCCAGACTAATAACGGCCATAGGCCGACTATAACAGGAACGAGTATATAATATAAAATAGGATTTTTGTATATATCTTTCATAATCTGTCCTCTGTTCTCGATACTCTACGAGCATCTGGTATCGAGTATCAAGTATCGAGAATTATTTCTTCGGCACAACCGTTATACTGAAACCGTCGCGTCCGCCTTTTGAATCGTAACTTGGTCGCAAAATTTCCAGCCCGTTGTTCCTGACCGCATTGAAAAATTTTTGCGTGTTTTGCCGGCTGGAGGTATCGCCCGTTATAATAATGTCCCTTGCCGTGAAGGTAATCGACTTAATATTTAGGTTCGTCTGTTTCGCACATTTGTTAAATGCCGCCAGCACCAACGTCAGTTTCGACGATATAGATTTTTCACCTTTAATAGTTATCAGGCCTTTCTTTGCATCTTTGATTCGCCTTAATTCGCTTCCGAGCTTTCTGAGGGCACCGGCTTTGTCCGGCGGCTCCTGGACTGACATAACAGCCGAGTAGTCTTCTGAAAATTTCTTGCTTAACGCCCTTCGAACCTGGTTCTCTTTGAATAGTTGTATTTGATAGTGCAGGCCAATCGTTATGAGTAGAGCAGTAACACATATTGCTGCGATCTTCAGTGTCTTTTGCAGCTTAATTTTTTTGCCCTGAAAGGGATTGAAATCATCACGGAAATTTACGTGACGTCCCTTTTCCAAATGAGCCAGGGCCGCACCGTATGCAATCGCAAAATCAACCGCGTCGGTACAATCGGCTGTAGTTCGCGATTCAGCCTCGGAGGCAAGCCAATCAACTCCCCCGATTTTATCGAGGCTCAGCTTTTCGCTAAGCTGCCGATAGTCCACTGTGCCGGCAGAGTCAAAGACTTTAAGGCAATTTATCGACTCGCCATCTCCAACCAGAGCAGCGGTTACAAGCACTTCTCTTGTGAGCAGGGCTCCTCTGTCCTGTGTCGGGCCGACAAGAAACGTTCGAGTTGTGGAGGCCTTCTGCGAGCCACCACCGGTGGACGCGGGCGGTGCGATCAAATAACCGTTGCGGCGAGAAAGTATCCCAAACAAGGTCCCGGGCTGCTGGGACTCAGCCGAGGATGCTTTAGCGGCAATAGATCTCGACAAACAATTAACATCCGGCTCTATGGTTACAGGGTCAAGATTATGCTGCTGCAAAGAAAGAAGAATCTCTGATAATATTTTCCGCTGTGCAGTGAAAACGGCTGATTCTGAGCCGGCCTGGCCGGATGAAGTTATTTCGAAAGCTAACGCAACGTCGGTTATATCCGTCGCAAGGGCCTCTTCTGTGTCAGACCTCACGGTTGCAGCGATTTGTTTCAGGTCGTTAAACTCGCTGTGTACGCTATGCTGCATAAACATTGCACAATCCAGGGCCACCGAGACCTCGGAAAATCCCAAATTTCTCTCGGCACAACCCTGGGCAATAAGACTTGCTAAGGCCTGCGGGCTTGCCTGCTCCTGCTCTTCAACAGAGACGCTAAAACAGCCCAAAACCTTTCCACCTCTGCCTATCAGCGTCAGACAAACCACCGTCGCTGTGTCCCTGCTTATGTAAATTCCCAAGTAGTTCTGAGGTTCCACTACCAGTAAACTCCTAATTCGTTGCTCGTCGCTCGGGCCACGGGTGACGAGCAACGGTTTAGCCGTTGATTACGGCAATTCGTTTTACTCTTCCACCATCTTTCATTATCGCTATAACGGTTGATGCCTTTGCCACCCCGCTTACCGCAGTTACTTTTATCGTAAAAAACCTGCTGACAGTTGTGATATATTTTTCACATTTGCCGATAGAATCGGAATACCTGAACAGGTCTGTTTTCAATTCCTGTATATCCGCGAAAGGCTCTATGCGTCTTCGCTGAATGATTTCTTCAGCGATTTGGACTTCGTCGCCGCCGAAAATAAAGGCCGCCTCCAATACGTGCCGAGGAGCCGTATTTATATTAACCTTCATCGAACCCCACATTCCCATATATTTCAAAGCTGATTCACTTCTGCCTCGGCTGACTATAGTTGGCCTTGCAAGGGCTTCAGTATCAATCAGCGAGCTGTGAAAAAACTTTGCAAAATGTGTAGTCTGTTCGGAAATTTGTTCAGCCGCAGATACAGTTTTTCTTCTTAACCGTGTCTGGGGAACTTTGCTGGTGCGGCTTTTGCTGCTGACCGTTCTTGTTGTTATCGGCGTTTTTACAGTCCTCGTTCTCGGCTTAAAGTCAAGTGCGAACGGTTTTATTTCACCTATTTTCTGTAGCTCATTTTTTAGTGAATCAATCTGTTCGGCATTGAGCCCCGTCATTTCGCAGAAAGTCTCGAACCCCGCCTGGACTTCGCGCTGTATGGCCTTGTCATTCAGCAGCGCCCAGCCGAGCGGGTATTTTGCATTTTCGTCTTCAATTTCAATTCGAATTTTGGCGGAACCGACCTCGAACTCGACCGGCCCGGTTATAAACGGCCAGGGTGGACCATAAGGCCCGGAAATCGTCAGAGAATCATAGCTATCAAAACCAGCAATCCCGATTTCATCGGAGCTGATGTCATTAACATTACCAATATCGCCAAGCTTATCAACATTGCCGATATCAACCATACCCTTGAAGCTCTTGCTGCCGTCAAGCGTTGTTAGCTGAGATTCGAGGCCCCACTGCTCCAAAAGCTCCTGGTACTCCACCTCAGTAAGATAAAATAAGTCGGAAAAATCCGGCTCATTCGGTCGGCTAATCAGCTGCGGGTCAATATCCTCTAATGTAGCAAGGGCATACTTGACCGCTGAGTCACAACCATAGCGGGCGATGCTGTAGTCTATGATATACTGGTTGCGGTGACGCTGGGCCGCAACACGAGTACTTAAAGTATAACCCAGCGTCGAGAGCACAACCAACAGTATCAGTGTTATCAGCAGCACAATGCCCGGGCGGTTTCTCCGCAGGATGCCTTGCGGCAGAGAATTATTCCTGTTGTTTAGGCTCTTGTTCATCGTTTGATTTATTTGGTTTTTTTCGACATACTTAACGACCCTGCTTTGCCATCGGACAAGGGTTTTTCTGCTTCCTCTTTTTCTTCATTCAGGCCGTATTCTTTTTTCTCAATTGCGAATCTGATTTTTCTGGTTCTGTCGATAGCTATGGTGCGCGTGATTTTTTCTTCATCCGGTACGTCCAGCGTACCACTCACTGTCTTAAAAGGCTCAGCAGAAGAGATAGTAACCTCAATACCGCCAGGCAGTGAGTTGCTCGTCCATTTATCCAGAAAAGTTTCACCACGGGGGACCCTTAACCTAAAAAAAGTAACGCCGCCGCAAATCGGCACAAAAAGCTCTCTTTCCCAATCCTCTTTGTTCTTGTCGAGCAGCTTATCTTCCAGGACGATTCCGCTGTGGCTTCGGTAAAGAACCAGGCCGTCAACGGCACTCTCAAAGTCGTAGTTGCTCTGCCAAATAATTTTTTCAAATATCTGTTCTTGATTCCTGCTGTTATAGAAAGTTTTTGTAATTGTAAGCTTGGCGGTGGGGAAACCGTGGTCGAATTTATTCTCAATAGTAATTTTCGTATCTGAGCCGGTCGAAATTATTCCATCGAGGTCCTCGGCGATGCGCTGCAGGACCTCAGATGGCAGTCGCGGGCTGTCAAGCTTGCGCGTAACCGCAGCAGCCGAGCGTTCGGCCTGACCATAAATTTCAAGCACCGCGACCAAAACCATCGCCCCTATCGTCAGGGCCGTAATGACTTCAGCTAACGAAAAACCCGACCGCACTCTGGATGTGCCAAAAGCTCTTTTCATAGCGTTTTACACGGGGTTTTATCCCCCGCGAATCATTAATGCGTTACTTTCCCGTTTAGCCCCCAGGCCTGTCCCCGGGGGGGCGGGGGGGCTTGTTCCGACGAATCTCATCGCAATCAAAACTCCTATCGCCGTCGATTTTTTATTAATTCCCAAACCTCAGAGATATCCATTCCTTCAAGTTCTTCGTATGTCAAGCCCGTCCTTGGGTCTATCTCATCCTGCCCGGTCTGCTGAGCAGCCTTTGTCCTGTCGAGCTTACCCTGTTCGCTTGTCAGCTTTATCAGCTCAGCTTCAGATCTCACCTGTAGGCTCTTGTCCTCCGGGCTCGGGTTGCCGCCGCTGCGCTTATAGATATCAAGATTCATCCTGACGAAAGAGCCATCCCCGGTTTTGAGCATACCATTTTCGAGCCACCGCTCGATGGTCTGGACATCGACGCCAGCATACTCGGCAGATTCCTCTATCGTTGCGATGAGCTGGGCGGCTAATTGTCCTTCCTCATCCTCACGTGTCATAATGTCAAGCAACTGCCCTTTTGTTAAACCGGTCAGCCAATGTGTTAGTTCAACCGTTTGCTTCTGCCCTTCCATGTCGATATATTCAGCCGAGCAAATACCCCTGACCCACATTCGCGCCGTTATCGGCTCATAAAACGTCTCGACGACAGTCTGCCACGTAATCCCAAGATACGTATCACTTTCGCCGTACTCAACGGTCTCCTGGACTAAGGGTGAAGCAAGCAGCTTTTCCATATTCTCGCGGGCAACTTCAAAGGCCTGCATCCTCAGGGACGAATCCGCCGCTGAGACCACACAACGGTCTATGACAACCAATACGCTTGAGCTGATAAGCGCAAGTATAGCCAAAGCGGTTAAAACCTCTACCAGACTAAAACCTGAATCAGCGTTCTCCGTATAGCGTTTAGCTCTGCCACAGGTAGCGTATAGTTTCTTTTTTCTCCGTAAGGAGTCCCTATGACTATCCGTTGTACGCTCTCCGTAAGGAGTCCCTATGACTACGCTATCCGCTGCACGCTGTCCGCTATACGCTATTTTTTCAGAACGGCACATCATCTTTATTTTTCGGCTGTAAAAGTTCGACATCACCTTTCTCTAACGTAATTATTCTATTGAGCCGATTGACAACAATCGAATACGGCTGCCCTTTTTCGTCGAGCAGGACGATCTTCCCGCCGTACGCCCAGCCCGAATGACCCGCCCTGAACTTCGCTCTGTCCTCACTGGTGGACTCCCCGTCATCGAACTGGACATAAGCCACCCGGCAATTATCGCTAAAAACATCTTCGACAATAATCTCCTCTTCCAGAACTCCCGAGAGGTCAGGGTTAGTAATCTGGCGAAGCATATATCTCTGCTCCGGTATATCAATAATAACCTCATATCGTCTATCGCTCTGTGCCGCGGCACTGGCGGCCATTTGCATTGTCGAGACAAGCTCCTGCACCTGCGCCCTGAACGTACTCTTTCTGAGCAATCCGAAAAGATGCATCTGGACCAACATGGCAAACAAGGAGACCATCACAATCACCACCATCAGCTCGATCATTGTAAAACCTGAATCAGCGTTTAGCGTACAGCGTTTACCTGTGGCAGAGCTAACGTACAGTTTTCTTTTCCTATCCGCTGTCCGCTGTCCGCTATCCGCTATATTAGTATGCATCTGTGCTGAGCAAGTCATCCTCAGTGCCCTCTTCACCATCGGGACCCATACTCCTGATTACAAACTGCTTGCCGCTCTCCGGATAAAGCTCATAAATAAATTCGTTTCCCCAGCCATCTTTATTTATCTCCGTAGTTTCCAGATAACCGCCCGGCTCCCAGGTTTCAACATCAGTGGGCTGCTCAATAAGAGCCAGCAGACCTTCATCTTCGGTCGGGAATCGAGTAGTGTCCATCCTGAATTGATTAACCGCGGCCGCAAGAGCCTTCAAGTTGGCCTTGGTCGTCGTAATACGGGCCTGGTCGATTTTAGATGCTACCTTGGTTACCACTAAAGTAGCAAGCAAGCCAATGATAATCAGCATGGCCATAAGCTCGACCATCGTAAAACCGTATCTGATGCGTTTTTTTCTTTCTTTCCTTGTCATTTTGACCTCCGAAAGATTTAGTTAAAATTTCCCTGCCGAAACTTCTAAAATCGGCAATATCGTCGCGTAAGCGATTACACCTACTATTGCAGCCATAACAATTATAATAAGCGGCTCAATCGCAGCACTTAGTCTTTCAATAACTATATCGGTTGATGCCTCGAGATTGTCGCTGATATTTTTAAGCATCTTTTCCAATTCGCCGCTTTTTTCACCGACCGCAACCATATGTGCAATAACAGGGTCGATAACGCCGCTGTCACGCAACGGCGTTGCAATATCAGCACCTGCGAGAATCCTTTCACGGGCCTGCTTAATGGCCCTTTTCATAAGGCCGTTGCCGGTAACCTCTGCCACAACCCGAAGAGATTCGGCCATCGCAAGCCCTGAACTAAGCAGAGTCGAAAGCGTGGAAGCAAAACGTGCGACAACACGCTGTCTTATAAGGGGACCGAACAACGGCAAAGACAATAGAAGCTTGTCACGCAAATAGGCACCCCGGTCGGTTTTCAGAAACCGCCTGATACCCCAGACAATCCCGATAATTGCCATAATAACCACCACCAGCCACCAGCTGGTCAGCACGTAACCAACGTTCATCAATTGTTCGGTAATCCAGGGCAATTCCTGCCCCGACCTTTTAATCTGCTCACCAATAGTAGGGATTACCTTGGTTGTCAAAATCAGAATTGCTGCGAGGCAAAATAAAATCAGAACAATCGGATATATCATTGCCGTCATTACTTTAGATTCGACCCGCTGGCGTTTTTCCATAAAGCCGGCAATCATCGAAAGGCTCATCCCTAATGAGCCGGTAACCTCGCCCACACGAACCATACTTACAAATATGACATCAAAATAATCGCTGTAATCTTTCAAGGCATCGGTAAATGACTCGCCGGTAACAACGCGGTCGCGAATGTCGATAATGGCGTTTCGAAACCGCACATCGGATGTTTGCATGGTGAGCACTGAAAGCGCCTCGGTCAGTTTTATCCCCGAATTAAGCAGCGTGGCCATTTGCTGGGTAAAGTCGATTATCTGGGTCTTGCTGCGTTTAGCGAAGATTGAAAACAATGCAGCTTTACTTTCGGCCCTGGAGCGGACTTGGGTAACTGACGAAGGGTGAATACTCCGCACCCTGAGCTGTTTCCGGGCGGAATAGGGGCTTTCAGCCGTAATTGAGCCTTTGATTTTTTTCCCGCTTGCTGCTATCGCTGTATAATGGTATCTGGGCATTTTTAATCTACTATCTACTATTGAATATTTACTATTTTTTTCTTGCTGTCTTTCGAGAAGATACAAAAATCGCTGTCAATTCCTTTGACTCTTCAAGCAATGGTGGTACCTTTGCTCTGTTTATTAGCTGCTCATCAATAATAAACTCCATCCAGAAACACGCCTCATCAACCTCTTCTATAACGATTGCCAACTTTGAAATAAAACTGGCTTTCGATTGAGCTATACAAGCCGCCCGATAGTTTGAAGCAACGGAAGTAGAACATCGGATTAATTGTCCTTTAATATGGTTGCCCAAACAACTACTGGGTAAAGTCACACCGAGTTTAACGCAACGGTGTGCAAACTGCTCGGTTCTTTTCTTTAGCTGTTCTTTATCCATTTCTGATACGATATATTCGCATATCAAATAGTAAATAGTAAATAGTCAATAGTAAATTACATAACGTCGGCCTGCGTTACTCTCAAGACTTCAGAGATAGTAGTTACCCCGGCCAGCACCTTCCTGGCTCCGTCCATTCGCAGGGTCTGCAGGCCTGCGTCAAGGGCAAACTTCTTTATTGTACCGGTACTTTCCCTTTTGTATATCAGGTTCCGGATATCTTCGCTAATCAGCATCATTTCATAGATACCTGTTCGGCCGCGATAACCGGTCTGAAAACATCTGTCACAGCCTTCGCCGACGAAGAATTGCGCTTCGTTCTGGGCTGTTACTTCACCCAGGCCAAGCTCCCTCAACTCATGGGGCGAAGGTTCGGCGACCTTTCTGCAATCGGGGCAGACCTTTCGCACTAACCGCTGAGCTATTATGGCAACCAGTGAGGAACTTACCAAATACGGCTCGACCCCTAAATCCAAAAGCCGGCTCACCGCGCCCGCCGAGTCGTTCGTATGCAGTGTGCTGAAAACCAAATGACCGGTAAGCGAAGATTGTATCGCCATACGGGCCGTCTCAATGTCACGAACTTCACCGATCATTATAACATCAGGGTCCTGACGCAGAACGTGCCGAAGCGAGGTCGCAAAAGTCATCCCTTTCTTACTGGCAACCTGAATCTGACTGATTCCTCCAAGCTGATACTCAATCGGGTCCTCTATGGTTATAACATTTTTCTCTGCCGAGTTAATTCTGTTAAGGCAGGCGTAGAGGGTTGTGCTTTTCCCGCTGCCGGTCGGACCGGTTACGAAAATCACCCCGTGAGAGCGGGTGAGCAGAGAGTCTAATTTTTTCAAATCATCCCCCAACAGGCCCAGCTCGTTTAATCCGAACAGGCCTGTGCTTTTGTCGAGCAATCGAAGGACACTGCGTTCGCCGTAGCTGGTCGGCACGGTGCTGATACGCAAATCGACTTCACGCTGGCCTAAGCGAACACTGCACCTGCCGTCCTGCGGAAGCCGGCGCTCGGCAATGTCCATACCCGCCATAACCTTGATACGAGAGATAATCAATGGCAGGACATTTTTGTTCAAACTCAGGGTGTTATATAAAATACCGTCAATACGATAGCGAATCTGAATCTTTGACTCGTAAGGATGAACGTGAATGTCACTGGCTCTTAACTGCAAAGCACGAAAAAGAATGTCATTGACCAGTCTGATAACCGGCGGACGATTCACCACATCGAGCAGGTCATCTGAACCTGCAACCTCATCGATGATCTGGTCGAGATTTTGCGAATCAAGCTCCTCGGCCACTTCTTCGATGACTGTCGTTCTCTGCTCGTAGGCGATATCTATTACAGAGGTAATAGCGGCACGAGTGGATATTGCCGCCCTGACCGGCAGGCCCATCATCTTAGAGACGTTATCCAGAGCATTCGCATCCAACGGTTTGGACAAAATCACGGTCAGCTCACCGTTATCAGCTTCGGGCTTTATCCCTATAAGATAATGGTGCTGAGCGTACGTCGCAGGAACAGCTTCTACGAATTCTGGCGGCACGGCCTTTGCCGATATCTCCGGTATAAATTCCCAGTCGAGCGCTTCAGCAAACAGCTTCAAAACCATATCTTCGGTAAAGTACGGACAGTTGAGCAGGGCCTCGTCAATCCGAACCTGGCCGCTGTTCTCTTCGAGAAATTTGGCCAATTGCTCGGCGTCAACCAAACCAGTCCGCTTAGCAGTTTGTATAAGTAGATTTTTCATTATTCCGACTTCTGACTTTTGTCCTCTGTCTTCTGACCTCTGACTTCTGTCTTCTGTACTATTGTGCGTCAAGTACTTTGAACGGTTTCATTGCTTTTGGCTTTATACCAGGCCAGTCATGATACTCCTGAAATTCTATTTCATGTTCTTCAAACGCTTTTCTGTTCCTCTCGGATATCCGTTCCAAATCAGATTGAGCAAAATCCACATCCGCAGGCCTTATAATCTCGGCCTTGACAAACACATATAGATTCTTCTGTGTGTCGTTGTTGCTTGTGCTTCTGAACAATCCACCGATAAAAGGAATATCGCCGAGCAATGGAATTTTTGTTCCGCCTTTACTCTGGTTAAGTTTCAGCATACCCCCTAAAATGATAGTGCTGCCGTCGGGGACGGTAACAGTTGTTTTGATGTTGCTGCCTGCAACATCCGGCGGCTTCTCTCCTGTGATAATTCCAAAATCATCTCTCTGCAACTCAATATCAAGGCGAAGCAAATCGCCCCGGCTGATATGTGGCGTAATCGTAAGCGTTATGCCAGCCTGGTATGGTTCGTAATTAATTGATGTCTGCACAGTACCTGCTGTTGCACCCTGAATAACAGTCCCGGTTTGTATGGTAACGTAAGTAGTATCTGTCGTGGTGATTACCCCTTCTTCGTTGTCATTAACAAGGATTTTGGGTTTGGCCAGGATTCTGCCGTAATTCTTCTGCTGCATAGCGGTCAACAAAAAGTTGATGTGTTTGTCGCCATAAAAGCCGGTTCCGACACCACGATTGGCCTGAAAATCGATAAAGCGGCTTCTGCCACTTTCCAAAAGCTTTGAAACTAAACTGGCGCCTTCGGCAGCGCCCATAATAGCACCGGTCAGACCTGATGTGCTGACTAAATCCGGAAAGCTCTCAATAATATTAAGGTCATAATCAAAGGCGTCGGCCTTAGAGATCTCGACCAGCGTTACATCTATAAGGACCTGCGGCCTTCTCTTGTCCAACTTTTCTATTAAGCTCCCTATCCATTCCTGGTTCTTTTTGCTCGCATAAACAATCAATGAAAAAGTGTTCGGGTCAGAAACTATAGTTATTAACTCATCCTGCTTTCTCATAACGCTTTCAATCTTGCCTTCTTTGTCCAGAACAGTCTCCTGAACAAGTGGGTCCAGAATCCCTTTCAAATGGTTCGGCGACTGGTTTTCGAGCGGATAGACCTTATAAGGTATCTCATCTTCCTGCATTTCGCTGTCCACATAGCTTAAAATCTTCGCTATCCGGACGTGCTGCTCAGCAGTCGCATTAACCAAAAGCGAATTCGTCGGCTCAACTACCACCACCTGCGGCCCGCCCAAAAGGGTCTCGGCTGCTGCGCCGGTTGTTTGGAGCCTTGTTGTTTGGAGCCTGGTAGCTGCGGACCTGGCCGTTTGGGTCAGGGGCTTAGCGCCGCCGGTAATTCTTGAAGAATAAGGATAAGCTGTCTGTCTGGGGGTAATTATGCCAAACTCCTCCAGTTTCCTTTTTGCCTCTTCAGCATCAACATACTCGATTTTGTATAATTTCAGGGTCCGCAGGTCCTGCTGTGCCACGTCAAGAGTATCTATTAACTCCTCGACAGCATCTAATTGCTCATCAATGCCTATCATCAAGATGCGGTTTGTCCTTTCATCGGCATCGAGATACACAGTTGGTTTGGCCGACTCAACCGATGGTGTAGTCGGTAGCTGCCTTCTTCGGTCAGCGAGTGCCTTTTCCTGGCGAAGTCGGGCTTGATATTGGGCCGTTGTTTCGGTAGGCCTTTTCGTGCTTGGCCTATACGGTGCCGCCGCCGTGGCGGAAATAGTAATTGATATAGTGCCTAACTGCTCGGCAAGGGTCTGGATTTTCGGAGTAAGCGTCTGTGCCATCGTGTACTGTAACTGCCTGAACCTGAACCTTTTCGGTTCGCCGGCCTTATCCACCAGGTCCAGAAGTGTCTCTATACGCGGCATACGGTAGGCAAATGCAGTAACAATAAGTGTTCGGGTTTCGGGTATCGGCCTGACCTCGGTGACGAGTCTCATCCCATCCAGAAGATTCTTTGCGCTGGATGTATCTATATGCTGCAGCTTAAAGACACGAGTTATGACTGCATCCCCAATCTCGATATTCTCTGTGTCAGGGTACAAATCAGGGTCAATATTTTGCGTTTCTGACGCGGGAACTATAGTTACCAGATCGCCTCTGCGGGTCATCGCAAAACCATGGAACTGCAGCACCTGTTCAAGCAAAGGATACAGCTCCTTTAATTTGATAGGCCCTCGAAGCGTGCCATGACGCTTGATTGTAATATTGCCTTTGATCTTGGTCGGGTCGTACAAATAGTTCAGACGTAAATGCTCACCCACGAAGCCCAAAAAATCCGTTATGGAAAGCGTCTCGGGTAAAGCCAATTGAAGAGTATCTTCCCCATTGGGAATCGACTCCGTTTCATACGACCGGACAGCAGCAGGCAGCTCCGGCATCTCTTGGGCCAGTATTGTTGCAACGGTGTTCGGCTCCGGTTTTATTTTGTCTTTTGCTGCAAAATTAAGACCCGACATACTCGGCCTGGCTAATTCAGAGGCTTTCCACTTGCCGGCAGTTCCCAGCTTGCCTTCTGTATGTCCCCGCTGCCTCATTTGTGAAGCAAACGGAGGGGAATTCGACAATTGCCTGACAGCGGAAAGGATTTGCTCCAGCGGCCTAACCGGGGCAATAACAATCACCGCGTCGTTGTGGATATCTATAATTGCTCTAACTTTGGCATTAACGGCCGGTGGATTAAAAAAGCTCCCGATAGATATGTTACCACCAACTTTTGCCGCGACTAAGTCGTTGGATGGAAGTTTCTTAACCATTGAGGCGCCGAATGCCGTCCTTACCGCAAATTGCCCCTGGCAATCAACAAGATTCAAGATAGCCATTGTTTTGAGCAGCTCGTCCGGCTTGGCTGTCACCAAAAGTGCAGTCGAACCGGGAATGTGCGAAACCGTCCCCATCCCAACCTCGGTAAGATACTTCTTGCCCTGTTCAACAGATATGTACTTCAAGGGAAAAACCCTAAACGATGGCTCGGAAGCACCCTCCTGAGCAGCCAAAGAATAATTGCTAAATAATAACAGAGTTACCGATAAAACAAGCAATCTGCTAAAGCCCCTGCGAGAGGAACCCAGCCTTGCGGGAATCCAAAATCGTTGCTTCGCCATTCTTAATCACCCCTTAATAATCCGATAAATTAAAAAATCAAAATTCAAAAGTTAAAAGTGCCTAAAGTTTAGAGCACCATAAAATGCCTAAATTATGGTTATCAGTAGAACAGGAAATCAAGATGCAGGTTACCAGTATATCAGGGTATCAGAAAAACAAGCCTGATGTTCTGATAACCTGATACACACTACCTGATAGTCTGATACACTGATAGCCTGAAACTTTAGCTCACTTTAGGCACTTTAGTTCACTTTACACTTTTCGTTTTCTTGCTATCCGGCTCCTCCCAAACCTTTTTTAAATCTTTACCTAAAGTACTCAGTCTTTTCGCCTCTTCAGCACTTAAACGCGAAGATTTCGAAGACTGTAATTCGGACAATTCGTGCATAAGTTTTTTCACCATTTCAGCCTTTTCCTTGGCATTGGGTACTGAACCGGTCTTATCAGACTTAAAACTTCTTTGTATCTGCGTTATCATTTCAGCGATTTCTGTCCTCTTCGCGTCTTCTTCAGCAGTGCTACGCGGCTGTGGAACCCTGCTTCTTGCATCTGTAATGCCGGTGCCAGTTCTCCTCGGAGCCGGCAAAGCAGGCCTTGAACCAGCCGCTCCCGGTGTTCTTCTGGAAATATTCGCTCGTCCTGGAGGAACAGCAGATGCTCCTTCAAGAAGGCTTGCTTCCGGATTTTGCTCGGCTTCAAGCTCGAAAGTTCCTTGGCCGTCTTTAACAACAATAAGGCCATCCTTTATCTGCTCAATAAGCAAATGGCCAACCTTACTGGACTGCCTGACCCAGTGCAATCCCTTGCCCGGCTCGTCAATCAGGGCTATCGACAACTCCGGATGCTTCTTGTAATAACTGATGCCAATAACCTTAAATTTTGGCGTAACAGCTGGCCCGCGAGTAATACCGGTAGTACGACCTGTTGCAGTCTTTGGCGTTTTCGGCTTAGGCGGATTCAGATACAACGCAAATGCCCCGGCTTGCTTTACAAGTGGCGATTCCTGGCTTGCGCCTCCTCTCGATTTATTGCCCACTGTTTTGTTGAACTTCTCCATCACACCGGGAGAATTCAAAAGTTCCTCGATGCGGTCATCACTGCCAAAAACCACATGAAAAACAAAAAAAATGACGACAATGACCGCTAAAACCGCCGCCACAACACTTGTTATTCGCAATGTTTTTATCATATCGTCGGTCTCTGCTTAAAGTGTAAAGTGCCTAAAGTGAACTAAAGTGAGCTAAAGTTAAAAAAACAAATAACTTTAGGCACTCCAAACTTTAGCTCACTCTTTTCTATTTGACAGGAGCCAGGGGCTTTGGTTCCCGCCAATGAACGATTTTTTCCAGAAAAACGCCCTCATTTCCTGCGTAGTCGCCGCTGTGCTCAGGCGTATGGCAATCAATGCAGGCAGATTTCGGCCCAGCGAATCCGGCTATTCCCCCAGTTTTGATATGTTCCGAGCCTGGCCCATGACAGTTTTCGCAGCCGACGTTTTTCAAATGTCCGGTTTTCTGCTCCGAAATAAATCCGCTTTCATAGTTCATACCAACAACATGACAGATAGCACACTCAGGGTCGAACTGCGAGCCGACCCGCTCAAGTGTCGCATAAGCATGCGCATGAGCGTTACGGCTCCACTTTCCATATTCGTATTCGTGACAAGCCTTACAGGACTCTGAGCCGGCATATTCCAAACCATCCAGAGTAAAACGCGGATGTTTCTCCAAAAGATTCCTCTCTTTAACAAGCTGTTGATAATCGTTGTACAACTGAACAAGAGAGGCTTCCTCCTCCAAATCTTCTTCAACCGGTACAGCGAAAAAACTCAATTTCAGCTTATCTTCGTCCCCGGCGGATTCGGTTATTTGCAATCCACATACATATCTGCCGAAACGGCCCACCGAAAGAACCAAAGGCTTTTTATTCGCATCGCCAATTACCATCGGCTCATCAGATTCGGCAGGACAAACAATGCAATCTACGGTTCCCATTTCCGCTATGGAAGAGATAATGGCATCATCACATCGGTTTATAATAAGGATATTAACGCTTTGTTGGCCCGGCTCTCGGGGAAAAACTTCTCTAATCTGCTTTATTGGTGATGTTTCCACGTTAAAAGTTAAAACTGATATAGTGATATATTTTCCCTTTAGTAAATATTGGCTTCGAGATCCTTCCGCTATCTTTTCGCCGCGCCGCAAGGCGTCCCTTACGGGAGTATCATAGGGACTGATAAACCCGACGATAGGATTGGACAGCAATCCGAGATTCTGAGCTATTTCAATGTCTTTTTCACTCAGATTGACTAAATCGTAATCGAGCAGGCTGAAAGCCTCGATTATTATATTGAACTTGATGAGGTCCTGCTCGCTTTGGCTTTTCACAAGTGAGCCGGTATCGATAATCAATCTTTTGTGTTTGGGGACACGGTTGAAGACCGCTGCGCGCCTGCTAAGCCCCCCAAGTTGTCCGCCGGAACAGCCGCAGGGCTTCAGCTCCCCAAGCTCGTTACCGGTAAAAAAGACTGTGAGCGCATCGGTTTTATGAAGTGATTTTGCCGACGGTTCGGTCGTTACATCTACGCACGAAGCACAAAACGCCAATACGCAAATGCCCACCGTGGCTCGCTTGGCGGAGCCAAGTCGCGACAGGCAGCTCACTAATCGCATCATATAAAGCTTAGTTTTCAATCCACCCCCAAAAGCAATTTGTTACGTTCCGTCTTAGTGCAGGAAGATTTATATCTGATTAGTACGGGACGACCACCGTTTATTTCCTTGAATAAAACCCGCGACAAACAATTCCCAGCCTATTACCGCCTTTTATCTTTACAAAAAACACGTCTGCGAATTGCGTTTTACCCTCTGCGGGCGGCGGCGGCATTATTTCCACCTCAAACTGATAACCGTTGCGAATTTTCTTCCGACTGAGAACTTTAATCGTGTTATCTTTCGATGAAGCCGACTCAATCTCGAAATCACCACCATAGTTGTTGAGCACCGTGATTTTTCTTAGTATCGGCTTTTGCGGTTCGGCATTAAAAGTGATAATCATCGGCGGGCTAATTGTAAATTTCGGCAGCACGTCAAAGAAAATGTTGGCCGCTTTCTCCTCCGGATGAGTCAGACTAATGTTGATACGTCCTTTGAGATTGTTATTCAGCTTCTCCATATCAACAATGGGTTCAAGAATGAATTTTGTCGCTTCCACCGAACTATCAATATCAGCAGTTATGCAGTCGCCAGTCGATTTGAACTTGGTTATCGCAAATGGTTGATTATCAAGACTGCTAAGTACAATCTTCGGACAGCCGGCATTTTTCTCCTCAAGGAAAAGCCGCAATCTCTTTGGCGAGTAACTGACTTTCGATACAATTCTGACCTTAAGAGTCAGGGCAATCCTGGGGTTTGTCTTATCGTTGCTCTCGACGTACACAGTTTTCCTGTCCATGCCGGCTTTGGAATTCGATTGATACTCTACTTTCAAGACCCCGCTTTCGCCCGGGGCATATTCGATCTTTTCCAACCTGGTAACGACGCCGCAGCATCTCTCGACTTTCGTGATTTTCAACAAGCCGTCTCCGGTGTTTGTAAACTTAAACTCAGCGACCCTCTTTTTTGCCCCCGTACCGATTTGTCCAAAATCGTAAACTGTCTTTTCAAACGTAATTTTTGGGACGGGTTTATCGAGTTTGGCGAGTGCAGTTTCATCTTTCTGGGGCGAACCAACCACCGCTGTCTCGGGTGCAATCGTGGGCTTTTCGGCCAGCTTGCCCTGCTCCTGACAGCCGAGCTGCAGAAGCAATAAGCAACCACAGATTACACAGATAATCTGTGTAGTCCGTTGAACAATCTGTGAAGTTTGTGTTTCGTAATTTTTTCTCATATTACCTATCCCCACATTAGGTTATGATATAACTTTCACTTGTGACCCCTATATTCTACCAGAAAGACCGCCCTAAATCAAGAAAATTCTGAGATGATTGCAGGTTCTCGTCCTTTCGCCCATTCGCCGCCAATTTTAACTGCTGGCGTTCTGCTTTACAGCCGATATTTTAACTATTATTATATGCGTTATGCGAAACTGAGGTTAGGCAATTTTGCTTTAAACCTTATTATAGGAAGTAAAGTATGGATATACAAGGCCCCGAAGTTTCAGTAGTTGTGCCATTGTTGAATGAGCAGGATAATATCGGCCCGCTTTATGAGCAAATCACCCAAACATTAACGGACGTATATAACTACGAAATAATCTTCATCGATGACGGCAGCAGCGACAATAGTTTCAATGTTTTAACTAAGCTGCAAAAGGCCGACGCCAGAATGAGGGTCATTTGCTTTCGCAAGAATTTCGGCCAAACCGCGGCTCTCAGCGCTGGCTTTGCCCATGCACGAGGTAAAGTCATCGTCGCAATAGATGCGGACCTGCAAAACGACCCCGCGGATATACCTGAAATGCTCGCCAAACTCGATGAAGGATTTGACGTGGTGAGCGGCTGGAGAAAAAAAAGACACGATAATGCCATCACCAGATTACTGCCTTCCAAAATTGCCAACTGGTTAATCGCAAAGATTACGGGCGTTAAACTGCACGACTTCGGCTGTACACTTAAAGTGTACCGAAGGGAAGTCTTGGCTGAAATAAAATTGTACGGCGAAATGCACCGCTTTATACCCGCTCTGGCAAGCTGGAGCGGAGCGAGAATCGCCGAAATGGTCGTCAACCACAGGCCAAGAACCGCCGGTACCGCAAAGTACGGACTGGGGAGAACTTTGAAAGTAATATTGGACCTTATCACCGTCAAATTCCTCGGCTCATACTCCACCAAGCCAATCTATATCTTCGGCGGGATGGGACTGCTAAGCGGACTCGGGGCCGTAGCCTCAGGACTGAGCGTGCTCTATCAAAAATTAGCGCACAATTTCTCTATGAATAGAAACCCACTGTTGGTCCTGACAGCCCTGCTGATTGCGACTACCATTCAGTTCATCCTGATGGGACTGCTCGCTGAGCTTCTTGTTCGTACGTATCACGAATCACAAAACCGACCGACCTATGTCATCAAAGAAATCCTCGAATCTACAGGCAGAGACGGAGAGAAGTAAATGACTAAACCCGTCCGAAAGCATAGACGCTCGAGAAAACGGATAGAACCACATAAACACAAAGTAAGCCCACCTGTCAAACTACAGAGCGGCAAACCGTTTGTGGTTTTCATCACAATAGCGGTTCTGGTGGGAATTCCGTTTTGTATGGGCAAGTATTTCGAGTTCAATTCGCCCGGGGCCTTCGACAGCGGGGCTTATGTCTATTCAGCCAAACACATACTCGACGGCGCCAAAATCGGTGTAGAGGAAAAACCCAGCGCTCAGATGGGGACGCTGCTGATAAATATGTTGGGCGTCCGGCTGTTCGGCTTTAATGAAACGGGGCCGAAACTTATCCAGACAATCCTTCAGGCAGGCGCTTTGCTGCTTATGTTCGCCGCGATGGTTAAACTGTTCGGCGTTCTGCCTGCTGCCGTGGGTGTAATTATTACCTCAATATACCTTTCAGCCCCGCTTATGGCCAAGTACGGCAACGTAAAAGAACAACACATGATCGCATTTATGGTGTTAGGCGTAAGCTGTTTTGTTTTGTATCAGCTTGGCAGTCGCTGGTGGTATGCAATATTAGCCGGTGCCTTCCTTAGTTGGGCGCCGTTATTTAAAGAGACCGGCATCTCAGCAATCGGAGCGGTCGGCTTGTTCGTGATTGCTCAGCCGTTGCTTAAGCACAGAAGCTGGAAAAAAACCGGCACCGATATTTTGCTGTTGCTGGCAGGAGCGGCTCTTATTATCAGCCCGATATGTCTATGGCTGGCAGCCCAAAAGGCGCCGATTAACTATTTCCCGTATTATTCATTTGTGGGCAGGCCCCTCGCCAAATCGCTTCAAGGCTCTCAGGACAACAGCGAACATAAAACGGCAGAACCCAACACCGACGCCAATGACAGTACCCTTCAGAACACCCCTGCCGAGCAGGGACTTTTAATGAAATTTCTGCCGGCTTATGTTCGCGATAGCTGGCAAATACTAAAGCCAGAACAAATCAAACAGGCAAAACTCAGAGTCTTCCGCTGGTATCGGCTGTTAATACTCCCAATTGTCCTGGCACTCGGGTCAATTATTATCAGAGTCATCATCCTAATTTCTAATCGAGTATCGAGTATCAAGCATCGAGCATCGAGAAGCTATGACCGATTTGTCCTGCTCTTTGCCGTCTGGTGGTTTCTGGATATGGTGTTCGTGTGGATAAGCCCGCGTTCCTACGAGCAGTATTATCTGCCCTTGAACGCATCGGCTGCAATGTTAGGCGGATACCTGATAGCTATTTACTGTAACAAACTAAAGAGCACCGCATATAAACCCGGGTGGGTGATAACAGGGTTTGTCGGGATTGTGTTGATGATAATTATGTCACAGCATATATTCTTCGGCTTAAAAACAAGCCCGCACTCCGGCAACACTTATCGCAGCCCCACTACCGGTAAACCGAAAAAAGATAAAGGTTACGTACAGAAGCTGGATGAAATCTCCCGGCATCAAAAATATTCCTGGATGCTTGTCGGTGAACACATACGGAATAATTCCACACCGAACGATAAAATCTACGTCTGGGGCTGGTTTCCGGGGATATATGTTGCGGCACAGAGATTAAGCCCAACCCCAAAAGCATTTGAAGGTACGATGCATACACTCACACCCCAGGTGCTCATCGAAAGAATCGATGAGATATTAGATGCGTTCGAGAAGGAGCCGCCGAAGTTTATCGTTGACAGCCTAAAAAGGCACTTCCCGTGGGACAGGCCGCCGCTGGAATTATGGCCTCGAACGCCGAAAGGATTTCTGCCTGCAAATCAACAAATCATCAGCCAATATGATGTGATGTACGCCAAAATGCTGCGTGAGAATATCGAACCTGACGAGGCGCTTCGATATGAGGCGATGAAACCGTTCAGAGAATTCGTTATGAAAAATTACAAAATCGTTCAGCCGTTCGTCAACCCGCATGTTCTTTTCCAACGCAAATAAACACATGAAGCGCAGCTTGGCGACAAAAAGAGTAACAAGGATGATGGACGAAAATCTCAAAAAGCAGCAGGAACTCTATGATAAAGGCTGGCGCAAGGAACTTGCGGCGGGCAAAGAACAACGCGGCAATCTACAAACGAATCTGGAATTCCTCGCCGAAACCAATTTGCTCAAGCCAAATGACAGGATTTTAGAAATCGGATGCGGCATCGGCAGTGTAGTGTTCGAGCTGAGCGGGCAGGGATACGATATTACCGGTACGGATATATCAGGCGAAGCGATTGATTACGGACTGAAAAAATACGGCGACATTAAACTTCAGGTACAGCCGGCAGAAGATTTGCAGTTTGAAGATGAGACATTCGATATTGTATTGAGCTTCGATTTATTCGAGCATATTGCCCGGGTGGATAGACACATAAGTGAAGTCTATCGAGTTCTTCGAAAGGACGGTTTCTACCTGTTTCAGACGCCAAACAAATACAGCAATACAATTTTTGAAACGCTGTACCATAAATCTTTAAAGTGGCGGCGGGCACATCCGTCACTGCATACCCCGGGGCAATTGAGACAGCGATTGTCCGGACACGGATTCGATATACAATTCGTCAAAATGAATCCTGTCAACGAATTCACCCTGAGCAAGTTAAGGAAAAAATTAGGGCCTATAAGCGGCATCTTCAAACACATAAATTTTCGCCGTCTGCCTCTTGCCCTGCAAACAAATTTATATGTTATCGCTCGAAAAATGCAAAACCCCACACTTACGTGTGGGGAAGTAGAGGCGGACACGGGTATAAAATGAAAATACTAATGCTCAATTATGAGTTCCCACCGATTGGAGGCGGGGCCGCTAACGCCCATCGTTGTCTCTTACAACAATACGCCAGCAACAATGATTTAAGAATCGATGTCTTAACGTCAGCCCCAAAGCCGGGTTTCTTTAAAGAAACCTTTGCAGACAGTATCACTATTTACAAAGTCGGCCTCCATAAAAAGGAACTGCATTTCTGGCGGAAGACAGAGGTAATCGAATGGCTCTTCAAAGCTAAATTCCACTATCGCAAACTGCTGCGAGAAAATGATTACGATTTGGCCCACGCATTCTTCGGCTTCCCAACCGGCTGGCTCTGTTATCGAACCGCCAATAAGCTGCCCTACATAATCTCACTGCGGGGTTCGGACGTGCCGGGAGAGCATGCAAGGTTAAAGCTTGATTATAAAATTCTCGGTCCCGTGTTTGCCGCCATCTGGAAAAAAGCTGCTGCTCTCGTGGCGCCCAGCGAGGGTTTGAAGGACCGTGCCCTGAAGTTTCTGCCGTCAGTGGCCATTGACGTTATTCCAAATGGCGTTGAGCTGGAGCGGTTCGGCCCTGCAGAAACTGCCCAGGAACCACCGGTACTTAGACTTCTGACTGTTGGCCGACTGTCCGTTACTAAACGAATGGAAATCCTGATAGACGCTGTCGAAATTCTACACAGGGCTGGCTGTGATGTCCGTTTCACAATAGTAGGCGGCGGACAATTGCAGCAGAAACTAAAACAAATTGTATCGAAAAAAAACCTTGATAACATTATTGAGTTCACAGGCAGAATCGATGCTGAGGATATGCCGCAGGTTTACCATAAGAACGATATTTTTATAAGTGCCAGTTGCACCGAAGGGATGAGCAACGCAATGCTCGAAGCGATGGCCTCCGGCCTGCCGATAATTACCACTCGCTGCGAGGGCACCGAAGAGTTAATAGCCGACAACGGCCTTGTGGTAGAGAATGCAAACGCCGAGGAAATTGCCAAAGCGGTAAAAACATTAGCTGATGACCGGCAGCTTTACAAACAAATGTCCATCGCAGCAAGAAGCCAGGCCGAAAAATTCACCTGGGGCAGAGTCGCCGAGAAATATTTAGCCCTCTATGAAAGATTAAAATGAAAATAAGGGTCTTACATGTAATAGACCATCTGGGCTACGGTGGAGCACCCGTCGTTGTCAAAAATATAGTCGAAAGGCTCAGCAGCGAGGACATCGAAACTTTCGTCTGCGCGCTTAGAACAAACCCCAAAGCCATGCCAATCAAAACCACGCTCATCAGCTTAACATATCACAAGTATAACCCCTTTGCCTTCTTAGCGATTGCGAAACTCTGTAAGGAGCACGAGATAGACATTATCCACGCCCACTTGCAGAAATCGATAATAAGCTGCCTGCTTGCAGGTTTTCTTTGTGATGCCAAAATCATTATTCACGAGCACGGCCCGATTTTCCGCCGCGGCACCGGTTGTATCTATCGGCTGCTCCTGAAAGTATTAGCCACAAAAGCATCCGTCGCAATTGCTAATTCACAAGCAACAAAGTCAGTTTTGAACCAAACAGCCGGATTCGCCGAAGAATCCATTCACATAGTAAGTAATTTTATTGACTTCGCCCGTTTTGACCACACGCTTTATGACCGGGACAAGGCCAGGAACACGCTTGGAATCGCTGAGAACAAAACAGTTGTCGGATTTGTGGGCAGGCTTGATAGTTGCAAGGGAGTGGATTTACTAATCAACGCCGCAGCGATTCTGTGCAAAAAAGACCAGCGATACCATTTTGTTATTGTCGGCCAGGGAGCACAAAGAAAACAGCTTGAACGACTGGCTCTTCAATTAGGGCTGAAAGAAAAAGTTATCTTTACCGGATTGTGCAGGAACCCGGCGGAAATTATAAAAGCTCTTGATATTGCCGTTATTCCCAGCAGACGCGAGGCATTTGGTATCGCTGCTATCGAATTTATGCGAATGAAAATACCCGTTATTGCCTCGCCCGTTGGAGGTTTGGTTGAAGTGGTACAACATAAGAAAACAGGAATGTTGTTGGATAACCTGAACGCAGAAAATATCGCTGATGCCGTTAATACACTTGTGCAGGACAATTCTTTGCGGGAAAGTCTGATAGAAAATGCCGAAGTTTTCTCTCGCAAATTTAACGGCACCGAGCAACTGAAACAAATAACAAGCATATACGAGAAATTATGCCCATAAAAAAAACCAACGACAGAATCGCCAGGGACCCCGCCTTGCGGGAATCCAATCAATACGACCACCTGCACAGCGAAATATTCAATCCCATCGAGCAGGAGCGATTGGGCAAAGCTTTAAGTACGGCAATAAAAACAGTAAGGACAAATTCAAAACCTCTTACCGCTCTTGATTACGGCTCCGGCTCCGGCAATCTTACCAGGCACCTGATAGAGGCAGGCATTGAGACGGTCTCGGCGGATATTTCAGATGTTTTTTTAGTTTTGATTGAACGCAATTTTTCTCAAACCGGCTTGTCGAAAGTACTGAAAGTTAACGGAGAGGATTTGTCCGATGTGGCAAACGGCCGATTCGATTTGGTGGCAACTTATTCGGTATTGCATCACGTACTTGATTATCTGCGGATAGTAAAGGAAATGTGCAGAGTATTAAAACCGGGCGGTGTGATTTATATTGACCACGAGGTCAACGAGTCATACTACGACAGGCCAAAAGAATACGTCGAGTTTTTAAGAAAAGCCAGGCCGATAATAAATTTCAAACGTTATCTTCGCCTGTTATTTGACGTAAAGGGTTATAAGCACATATTCAGGCGGATAATAAATCCCCGATATAAAAAAGAAGGCGACATTCACGTTTGGCCGGACGACCACATAGAATGGGACAAGATTGAGCAGCTTTTAATCGCCGAAGGTCTCGAAATAATCCTGAAACAAGATTATTTACTTTACAAAAATTATTACGACGTCGATGTATATAACGAATACAAAGATAAGTGCGCCGACGAACGGCTGTTAATAGCAAGAAAACAATAATTGTTTTTTCCAGCGGAACCAACACAGGTTTCTCTCTATGGATAAAGGAATTGTGATATGGCGAATCAAAACAATGAACCGGACACTTTTTTCGACCATTTCAGCCGAGAGGACAAACCTACAAAAATGGGGATGTGGCTGGTCAAAGCTTTGTCCCGGAGAATCTTCAGATATGCTGAGATCGCTTCCGGCACTAACATTTTAGAGATAGGCCCAGGCCGGGGCGTCTTTGCTGATATTTGTCTTGAAAAAGGTATCGAATACTGCGCCGTCGAACCTAACCAACAAATGGCGGCATCTCTTGAGAAAAGAGGCGCTAACGTTATTCGCGCAATGGTCCCGCCGCTGCCCGCGATAGACAAAGAATTTGACGCGGTGGTTATGCTCGCAGTCATGGAGCATATGAACAGTATGCAGGACGCTTTGCAGATAACCCGGCAGATAAGAGAGGTTCTAAAGCCGAGAGGTAAGTTCGTAATATGCTCACCGGATTATTTGAATTGGCGGCACAATTTCTTTAATTGTGATTTCTCCCACAACTACGTAACAACCCGGCGCAGGCTCAAACAGCTTCTGGTCAACGCCGGCTTCGAGAATATAAAGAGTTGCTATCTGAGCGGCCCATTGACAGGATTCGTATGTTTCCTGGTTACAGCTTTAGTTTCTCATTTGCCCTTCGGACTGCTTAACGGGTTGTTTCCGGGCAATAAGGTTTTTTACAAGCTCTACAAAATACAACTGACCTTTTTGAGAAAGGTGCTGATTCTTGGAGAAAAGCCCGGCTAAGCCAAAGCAGGATATGACTACTCGCACCAAACAATTAACCAAACTTCTTATCAGGATTCTCATCACAACAGGATTGCTGCTCTTGGTCTTTAGCCAGATTGACCTTGAGCAATTCCGGCAAACCATAAAAACGGCAAGGTGGCACTTCCTGTTCGCTGTCTGGGTGCTGACCGTAATACTTTTCTGGATTCGGTCAATGAAGATGCAGCTCATCTTGAAAAAACAAAGCTGCACCGTTGCCACTGCCACAATATTCGGCGCAAGTGTAGTTACCTCGCTTTACAGTATGATTTTACCCGGTGTGCTGAGCACGGGAGTAAAGTGGTATATTCTCAAAAAAGATACCGGAAAGGGAAGCAACGTCCTTAGTAGTATGTTATATAATCTACTGTTAACGATGGTCGTCATGACAGTATTCGGGCTTGCCGCGCTAATGATTACAAATCCTGCATCACTCTTGAATACAGATGCAAACAATCAGTGGTTACTGCCTGCCATTTGCGGAATACTACTGACGGCTATAGTCCTTTTTTCCGTGCTGCTGTTGAACAACAGAACAGGCGGCAAAATCGTCAAAGGTATTGGGATTCTGCTCAGGCCCTTCCCTGCAAAAATACACCAGAAAGGCCTGGAGATACTCGACCAGATTGCGACCTTTCAAGATGCCGGCGCCGGATTTCACCTGAAGATTATTTCAATCACAATAATCGATACACTCATCGGCGGGGTTATTATATATTACCTTTCCGCTCGGGGCGCAAATGTAACTGCACCTGTAGGGGTATTCGTGTGGCTGTGTGCAGTTATATACGTCCTGGGAAGAATTCCGATATCGGTGGCTAATCTCGGAGTCAGAGAATTTACATTAGTGGGATTGCTTGCGCTCTACGGCGTGGACAAATCACAGGCGCTGCTAATGTCAATGATACTATTCTCCGCACTAATAGTTATGGCTATTATCGGCGCAATATATCAACTGTCCTGGACTGTGAGTGAAAAGAAATCAAATATTTAGCCCCCGGTTTTACCGGGGGTTCTTCTCCTTAACGCATAGGAAACTTGTCGCACAGTTGCTTCACTTTATCTCTTACCTCGTTCCTCAGGGATTCATCTATCTCGTATTCCCTATCGTTTATTATCTTTACCTTCCTCAATACGGCATCTATCAGCGCTGATATACTGTCCATCTCTGCTGTCCCCATCCCATTTTTTGTAACAATAGGCGTCCCCAACCTGATACCGCCGGTAATTGAAGCCGGCTTCTTATCGTAAGGCAGCCTTATCATATCGACAACTATATTGCAATCTTCGAGGCATCTTTGTGCCATAGTGCCCGTCAAAGCCTCTCTGAAATCCTCCATATTTATCAGAACCATATGGTTGTCCGTCCCCCTCGTCAGCACGTCATATCCAAAATCCGACAAATTACTTGCCAGTCTTTTTGCATTTTCTATTATTTTGAATTGTCTAACTTTGTATTCATCGGAAAGTGTTTCCTTAAAGAAAACCGCTTTTGCTGCTATATGATTAAAATAAGGTGTCCCCTGTACGCCCGGAAACGTCGCGTCCTGAATATGTCTCCATAACGGCATGTCCCTGCCCCAGACCTTTGTTTGCAAATCATAGTCCTTGCCCATCAATATCACCCCGCCCCTCGGACCGCCCGGCTTGTACGTACTCGTCGTTGTAAAATGTGCATAATCTATGGGTGATGAATGAGCACCGGAAATCACTAATCCCGCTATATGTGAAATATCCGCTAAAAGATACGCCCCGACGCTGTCCGCAATCTCTCTGAATCTCTTAAAATCTATCTTCCTGACGTAAGCACTGGCACCACACATAATCAGCCTGGGTCTGACTTTGACTGCTTGCTCTCTGATAGCATCATAGTCCAGAAGAAAACTTGTTTTATCCACAAAATAGCTTTCTATCTTGAAGAATTTCCCGGCAAGCGTGCCCGCTCCTCCATGCGATGGATGTCCCCCCTGCTCTAAACCAAGACTCAATACTTTATCGCCTCTGTCTAATATTGCGGCAAGGACAATCTGGTTGGCACCACTGCCGGAATGAGGCTGGACATTCGCGTACCGGGCGCCGAAAGCCTCTTTGGCCCTGGCCACAGCTAATCTTTCCACGTCGTCAACAATCTCACAGCCCCCATGATACCTGGCGCCGGGGAAACCCTCGCTCGTCTTATTCTGAACGACCGAGCCAAGAGCCGCTAAAACCGCCCTTGAGCACTGGTTCTCCGCAGCGATAAGTTGAAGTGTCCCTTGCAGCCTTTCGTACTCTTTGGTTATTAGCTCATAAACCCGGCTGTCTTGTTCTTTCAGAGCACTGAATATACCATCGTGATACGCCTGTGAAGATAGTTTTTCCAGCAGCATTTCCAACGTCTTCGAATCCTTTCTTCAGCCGGCAGCAACGTCTATCCGTAACTCACAGCTATTTACTCAACTTGACTGACTTTAAAACTGTCATGCTGAGCGAAGCGAAGCATCTGGCCTTAGAACAGGATTTTGTCCCGTTCCGAGTGTGAGATTCTTCGCGGAGTTTATCCTTGAACAAAGTGAAGG
>JADFJC010000044.1 GCA_022566315.1 Planctomycetota bacterium | reverse complement strand
ATTGTCTGGGCACTTGAAGATATGCAATACGAAATATCTGTACCTAAAGCAATAAGGGAAAAGGCGAAAAAAGCCCTCGACAAAATGGTTGAGATTCTTCCAGTGAGATAAAAATGACAGAGGTTGGAAAAAATTCTGTTGGTATCGTGCAGACTAAGACTATGCGGGTGGTCGAGCCGGAACAGCCTTTAGGGCTTCAGTGCGGCAAGACGTTAGCTCCTGTTGATGTGGCCTACGAGACTTATGGTGAGCTTAACGAGGCTGGAGATAATGCTATTTTGATTTGCCACGCCCTCAGCGGAAATGCTCATGTTGCCGGTGTAAACAATCCTGATGACCAAAAGCCCGGCTGGTGGGATGTAATGGTAGGGCCCGGCAAGGAAATCGATACGAATAAGTATTTTGTAATCTGTTCAAATTTTCTCGGCGGCTGCAGCGGGACAACGGGCCCATCCTCGATTAATCCGTCAACACACAAGCCATACGGTCTGGACTTTCCGATTATTACTATAGCTGATATGGTCAAGGTCCAAAAGATACTGCTCGACAGGCTCGGTATAAAAGGGCTTTTAGCGGTGATTGGCGGTTCGGTAGGTGGGATGCAGGTCCTACAGTGGGCGATTGAGTATCCTGACTTCGTCAAAGCTGCCATACCAATTGCTACAACCATGCATCTTGGAGCTCAATCGATTGCGTTTGATGCGGTAGGCCGGAACGCGATACTGGCGGACCCAAATTTTGCTGGCGGGCAATACACAAACGAAAAAGGGCCGGACAGAGGTCTGGCAATTGCCCGGATGATCGGGCACATAACGTATCTGTCAGAGCAGGGTATGCGCGAAAAGTTTGGGCGACAGTTGCGAAATGCTGACAGCTACAGTTATGATATCAACTCTGAGTTTGCCGTTGAGACATACCTGGACTATCAAGGACAAAGCTTCGTGGAAAGATTCGACTCCAACAGCTATCTTTATTTGACCAAAGCCGCAGATTATTTCGACCTGGGAAAAGATTACGGGTCTCTAAAGGATGCCTTTGCAAGGACCAAGTGCAGATTCCTCATAATTAGCTTCGCAAGCGACTGGCTTTTTACACCAGCTCAATCCAGAGAAATGGTTAACGCACTCGTTGCTAACGACAAGGATGTTAGTTATTGTGATATTAAATCGCCATACGGTCACGATGCATTTTTGTTAGAGCCTGAAATACTTGGATCTTTTATTTCTGGCTTTTTGGATGCTACGCATCAGCCGCCAGAGAATAAAGACTATAAGAACAAAAAGGTACAAGGGAATAAGCTGATACATGATTTCAGACAGGCCCACCGAATCCGAGTTGATTATGATGTGATTGAATCGCTGATAGAGCCAAACAGTACCGTGCTGGACATTGGCTGCGGTGATGGGGAATTATTGGCAAATCTTATAGCCGACAAAAACATAACAGGTAAAGGTATCGAGCTTGAACAAGACCTTGTCTTAACTTGTGTAAATCGGGGGTTGCCTATTATTCAGCACAATGTCGAATATGGGCTGGAGAATTACGCTGACAAAAGCTATGATTATGTAATACTGTCACAAACAGTGCAAACGGTGAAGAATACTGAAAGGGTATTTACCGAATTGCTCCGTGTTGGCAGAAAAGTAATTGTGAGCTTTCCGAACTTTGCTCATTGGCGGTGCAGAGCACAATTGTTTTTTGGGGGAAATGCCCCGGTAACCAAGCAGTTGCCCTTTGAGTGGCACAACTCTCCAAATATACATTGTCTGTCACTGAAGGATTTCGAACGATTTTGCAAAAGACTGGCCGTTAAAGTAGAAAAAAAGATTCCGTTAATTAAAACTCGTCTTAGCCCGGTGAGATTTGCCCCTAATCTGTTTGCCGAGCAGGTAATTTATGTAACGAGCAAAGAGTGAAATATGGACAAAAATATTAAATACCATTTGGAGACGCTGGCCTTACACGCGGGTCAGGATGTTGATTCAGATACAAAGCAGAAAAGATTTTTTTGCTAAAGTGTCTATTGCCTCAAAAGAGGCCAGCGAGACGAATTATTGGCTGCGGTTGATAAAAGATGCAGAAATTTTTGATAGGCAGGAAAGTAAAAAACTGGTTGAGGCCTCAGATGAACTGGTCAAGATTTTGACCAGCATAGTAAAAACCGGCAGCGATAAGCGATAAGATATGCCGAGAGAAACTCAAAACTAAAAACTAAGGACTCAAAACTAATCATGTGGGAATATACGGACAAACTCAAAGACCATTTTTTTAATCCGCGAAACGTCGGTGAAATCGAAGACCCGGACGGTATCGGTGAGGTTGGCTCTTTGGCCTGTGGTGATGCCTTGAAACTGATGTTCAAACTCGATGAAAATGGTAAAATCAAGGATGCAAAGTTTAAGACCTTCGGCTGTGCAAGCGCCATAGCAACATCATCGGTATTGACTGAGATGATAAAAGACTTGACTCTGGATGAAGCTGCCAAGATAACCAATAAAGATATTGCTGACTATCTGGGCGGTTTGCCGGAACAGAAAATGCACTGCTCGGTTATGGGCAGAGAAGCCCTTGAGGCGGCAATTGAAAATTACCAAAGCGGCGGTAAGAAAAAACGTGAGCTTGAAGGTAATGTAATCTGCACCTGTTTTGGCGTAACCGACAAGGAAATCGAAAGAGTAATACGCGAGAACAATCTGACAACGGTCGAAGAGGTTACGAATTACTGCAAGGCAGGGGGCGGCTGTGGGGGATGCCAGGCAGAAATTGAAAAGATGATAGAGAAGATACAACCGGATGAGATAAAACAGGCCCCTGTAACTGTAGCTCGGCGAGCCGGTAAGCTCACCAATATCCAAAAGATACAGTTAATCCAGCAGACGGTAAACGAGCAAATCAGGCCGGCCCTGCGAGCTCACGGAGGCAATATCGAGCTAATAGATGTTGAAGGAAATAAAGTTGTCGTCGCATTCAGAGGAATGTGCGCCCAGTGCAGACTGGCCGAGCTTACAATGAAGGATGTGGTCGAAGCCAAACTAAGGGAATTCGTCTCCGAGGAGCTGTTCGTCGAAGAAGACAAAGAATCTGCACAACAACCCCATAATCATAGGGAATAACCAATGAGGACTATATATTTCGACAACAATGCCACGACAAAAGTAGCTGAACAGGTGCTCGAAGAAATGAGGCCGTTGTTCTGTGAGCTTTACGGCAATCCTTCGAGTATGCATACATTCGGCGGACAGATGGGCCGAAGAATCCGTCAGGCACGCGAGCAGGTGGCTGATTTGCTTGGTTGTGAGCCGAGCGAGATTATTTTTACCAGCGGCGGCACCGAAAGTGACAACACCGCTATCAAAGGCACGTTGGCTGCGATGCCGCACAGACGCAAAATCATAACTACCAGGGTTGAGCATCCGGCTGTGCTGACGGTTTGCCGCGAATTTGAAAATCAAGGCTATACAGTTGTAGAGCTGGCAGTGGATAAACAAGGCCGACTTGACTTGGCGCAGTTGGCCGAACAAATCGACGATGATACTGCTCTGGTTACGATAATGTATGCAAACAATGAGACCGGCGTAATATTCCCGATTGATAAAATCGCCGAATTAGTTACCGATAGAGGGGTGATATTTCACACCGATGCAGTACAGGTAGTCGGCAAGATACCGCTGAACCTCTCGAAAAGCAATATCGATTTGCTTAGTCTCTCCGGCCATAAGCTGCATGGACCGAAGGGAGTAGGCGTCTTGTACGTCCGCAAGGGGACTCGGCTGTCACCGTTTATGTTAGGCGGCCATCAGGAAGCAGGCCGAAGGGCAGGCACCGAAAATGTACCTGGAATAGTCGGCCTTGGTAAAGCGTGCGAATTGGCAGCAAAGAACATCGAGCAGGAGAACAGCAAAGTCAAGAACCTGCGTGATAAGCTCGAGCGCGCGCTATTAGAAAAGTGTCCGGATTCCCGGCTCAACGGTGATAAGGAAAATCGCCTGCCCAATACGACTAATATCAGCTTCGAATATATTGAGGGCGAAGCGATTCTGCTTATGTTAGATAAATACGGCATTTGCGCCAGCAGCGGCTCGGCATGCACTTCCGGTTCATTAGAGCCAAGCCATGTATTGCGGGCGATGGGCGTGCCTTTCACCGCCGCTCACGGCTCAATTCGGTTCAGCTTAAGCCGATACAACACCGAAGAGCAGGTCGATTACACAATCGAAAAAACGCCGCAAATCGTAAACCAGCTCCGCAAACTATCACCTTTTGTAGCTAAGTAAGTAGTTGATTTTATGACTTTACAAGATAAATACAATTTGCTTCAACAAATCCTCAAAAAATTGCACAAGGTGATTGTTGCATATTCCGGCGGTGTTGACAGCACTTTCCTCTTAAAAGCGGCTGTTGATACTCTCGGCCCTGAAAACGTGCTGGCATGTATCGGCATCAGCTCATCCCTGGCAAAATCGCAATACAACCGAGCTATTGAGTGCGCCGAAATAATAGGGGCCCGCGTTGAGGAGGTTGAAGTACAAGAAGTGTTTGACACCAAGTACTCCGCCAATAATCCTGACCGCTGTTTCCACTGCAAATCACATCTCTACACGGTCCTGCAAAACATCGCTAAGGAGAAGGGTTTTGATAATGTCGTTTGCGGCTGCAATTTCGACGATATGGACGATTTCAGGCCCGGCAATAAGGCAGCCAAAATCTATGGTGTTCAGTCCCCGCTGATGGAAGCCAGAATGACCAAAGAAGACATCCGCGATATGAGCAGAAAACTCAAATTGCCCACAGCGGATATACCTGCTTCACCATGCCTTGCTTCCAGAGTCATGTACGGCCTGGAAGTTACAGAACAACGGTTAAAGCAAGTTGAAGAAGCCGAAGATTTCTTAAGAAAATTAGGCTTTGTTGAATTTCGCGTGCGTCATCACGATACGATTGCTCGAATCGAAGTACATCCGGAGGACATGGAGAAGGTTACCACAGAGCCGGAACGTTATAAGATAGTTGAGAAACTAAAATCCCTCGGCTTCAAATACATAACCGTTGACCTGCAGGGTTTCCGCTCCGGCTCGCTCAATGAGTTACTTACAAAGGATGAGAAACAAAGTAATCGTTAATTTGATTCAGAGGGTGAGTTTTAAGAATGGAAGTGCTGAAGATAAACGGTGTTGAGAAACAATTTCCTGCTGGAATACCGCAAACGCTGACTGGATTGTTGGAGCAGATGGATGTTAACCAGGCAACGGTAGTAGCTGAAATTGATGGCAAAATCATCGAGAGACAGAACTTTTTACAAACACACTTATCCAGCGGCCAAAGTATCGAATTAGTTCGGTTTGTAGGAGGGGGGTAACTGTATGGATAATCTAATTATCGCAGGAAGAGAGTTTAATTCCCGGCTGCTTATAGGAACGGGCAAGTTCGCATCGTGTGAGCTTATGGCCGAAGCTATCGAAAAGTCGGGCACGGAAATTGTTACCGTTGCGCTTCGCAGAGTCGATATTGAAAATGAAGATGACGATATGCTAAGCGCAATTGACCGCACTAAATATCTGCTGCTTCCAAATACCTCCGGTGCACGTAGCGCCGATGAGGCCATCCGTCTGGCAAAGTTAGCACGAGCGGCAACCGGCATTAACTGGCTAAAACTGGAGGTTACGCCGGACCCGTATTATTTGCTGCCGGACCCCGTGGAGACGTTAAAGGCCGCTGAGATTTTAGTGAAAGATGATTTTGTTGTTCTGCCGTATATCAATGCAGACCCGATTTTGGCAAAGAAACTTGAAGACGTGGGGACAGCAACGGTGATGCCGCTTGCAAGCCCTATTGGTTCAAACCAGGGGCTCAAGACGCGTGCATCTCTTGAGATTATTATTGAGCAGGCCAATGTCCCCGTGGTAGTTGATGCGGGGTTGGGGCTGCCGTCCCATGCCGCCGATGCAATGGAAATGGGCGCCGATGCGGTTTTAGTTAATACGGCAATTGCCACAGCGACTGAACCGGCTGAAATGGCGACGGCGTTTAAGTTGGCGGTTGAGGCCGGGCGGATGGCTTACGAAACCGGCCTATCTGCTATGAGCAAAAGAGCAAGTGCTTCCAGCCCACTGACGGGTTTTCTAAGAGAGCAATAGAAATGTTAGACCTTAATTTCAAATTTAATGCAGATATAAGAACGATCCTGGCAGAAAAAGGCCTCGATGGTGATGGCAGACGTTGGCACCAACGGCTGGAGAATATCCATCCGGGTAATGTTGAAATGGCCTTGTCCGAACCGGCGGGCTCTTACAATTTTGAAAAGCTATTAACACTTATCTCACCGGCTGCTGAAAATTATCTTGAGGAAATGGCCCAATTGGCCCATCAGCTTACCGTTCAAAGATTCGGTCGGACAATCAGACTTTATGCCCCATTGTATCTATCCAACTACTGTACAAACAGTTGTCGCTACTGCGGGTTCAACAAGGAAAACAAATTTGAGCGGACGAGACTAACTATTGACCAGGCCGTTGAAGAGGCGAATATTATTGCCTCCGAGGGCTTCAGGGACATACTGCTTGTCAGCAGCGAAGACAGACAGTTCGTCAGCGTTGATTACCTTATTGAACTTGTGGGAAAGCTCAGGGACAAATTCGCCTCAATCTCGATAGAAATTTATCAGATGAGCAGTGCCGAATATGCTGAACTTTTTGAGGCAGGTATTGAAGGTGTAACACTTTATCAGGAAACGTACGACCGCGAAGTTTACACATATTATCATCCCTCTGGTCCAAAGTCCGACTTCGATAACAGATTGGATACTCCTGATCATATTTCCGCCGCGGGTATGCGTGAGGTTGGGTTAGGTGTCCTTTTAGGGCTAACCGACTGGCGGATTGAGACGCTGGCCCTTGCCGAGCACGCTCATTATTTAATCAAACGTTACTGGCAATCTCATGTTTCGTTTTCTTTTCCGAGGCTTCGACCTGCCTATGAGATTGAAGGTTCCCAGTTCAGACATTTGCTTAGCGATAAGAATCTTGTGCAAATGATAACAGCGCTGCGATTGTGTTTTGCCGATGCGGGACTGGTATTATCGACTCGCGAGCGGGCCGAACTGCGGGACCATTTGGTCAAACTTGGAATAACAAAATTAAGTGCCGGCAGCAAGACCAATCCGGGCGGGTATTCGGGGCACAGCGGAGCGATTGAGCAATTTGAAATCGATGATATTCGCAGTCCGGCTCACGTAGCTGCTATGATAAAACAGCAGGGCTTCGAGCCGGTCTGGAAAGATTGGGACATTGCTTTTATCAGGTAAATAGGGAAAAACATGAAACGAGTAATATTAGCAGCAGCCATTATCACAGCTGTTATGTTCATTGGCTGTGACAGTAAAGAGCCTGAAAAAGAGCTGCTGTTATACTGTGGTGCCGGCATTCGTCTGCCGGCGGATGAACTGGTCGAAACTTTTGAGCGAAAGTATGGTATCAAGATTGCCCTGGATTATGCCGGCAGCGAGGTGCTCTTGTCAAAGATAAAACTTATACGCCGGGGCGATCTCTATATGCCCGGCGATAAACACTATGTTGAACAAGCCGCCCGAGAAGATATGATTCTTTCCCGGCGCTCGGTTTGCTACTGGGTCCCGACCATCCTCGTACAGAAGGGCAATCCAAAAAAAATCTTCGGGTTAGAAGACCTCCTCAAGCCTGGTATAAAGTTGGGTCTTGGTGACCCGGGCGTCTGCGCTATCGGCAGAACATCCAAACAAATACTCGCAAAGAACAACATCACATGGAAAGACATCGAGGGAAATCTGGCATTTCAGTCCCTTACCGTCAATGAGCTGGGCTTGCAGATACAGGCGAAAGCTCTCGATGCGGTTATCGTCTGGGACGCAATGGCGCGATACTACAGTAAATACGGAGATGAGATACCTATCGCTCTTGAGAAAAATGTGATTTCCACTGTCGATATAGGTGTGCTGAAATTCACCAAACATAAAGAACTGGCAGAGAAGTTCGTAGATTTCGTTACTTCTGAACAGGGCCAGGGAATTTTCAAGAAACATAACTACAGTACCGAACCTCCGGAATAAAAGTGAATTTGGGGCTGCCGTAGTTTATACTATGTGAAATACTTTGGAGATTTATTATGATAGGCCAATTATCCAATCCGTGGTGGGTTTTTATCGTGTTGGGTCTTTGCGCAGGCGTCCTTAGCGGTGCTCTGGGATTAGGCAGCGGGATTATAATGATCCCCACACTTGTGCTGCTTTGCGGCTTTGGGCAGAAAAGCGCCCAGGGGATGGCTTTAGCAGTGATGGTCCCAATGGCACTGGTTGGCGCATTGCGATACTGGAAGAATCCGGAAATCGAGTTTAATACCGTGATTGTCGGGTTGATTATATGTGGTGCTTTAGCTGGAGCATTGGCCGGGACGGAATTGGCCTCTCGGATTCCGAACCATATATTGAGGAAAGTATTCGCGACTGTCCTGGTAATAGCAGCTATAAAAATGTTTATGACTTCGGCAAAACCAGGACAACCTAATCTTGATAACAGTTTAATAGAACAAAAAATAGTAAGTTCACTTGAAAATGGAGAGACAAACAATGAGCCAGAAATCTAACAACCCCGATAAAATCGGGGTGCGTATTTTCAGTGCCAGGGCATGTGCAGCGCCCCTGGAAAAAGCTGCCAAATTATTTGAGGAGCAGACGGGTATCTCTGTAATAATCGACGTATGTAGCCGCCATTGTGCCAACCAGGTTGCTGAAGAAGCTACCGGAGAAACCGGTGGTGACGATTTTCTGTTGGAAATTTCCGATGCCGGCATACACGACCTTGCCATAGCAGGGGCCGAGTATCTGCTTGACGACGGCGAAGTACGTGGAATCGTGCAAAGGGGGCAGCGTCGTACAATAGCATACCGCACCTCGGCTATTATTGTGCCTGCAGGCAACCCAAAGAATATACGTAGCGTCGAAGATATAGCCAAGCCGGGTGTGCGTATCGGCGTGTCGGTCATAGATTGTCTGAAAGGATTGTGGGAAGATATCAGTGGACGATTGAATCTTTTGGATAAGATTCGAAAGAACATTTGTTATTACGCCAACGGCTGCATCGCTATTGTTGAAGCGGTGGCGACCAATGAAATTGACGCTGCATTCGCCTGGACGGCTTTTAAACATTTGGAGCCGGAAAGAATAGAAGTCATTGAAATGCCAAAAGAACAGCAGGTACTGAGGGGAACAGGTGTTGGGCTGTTGTCTTTCAGCAAGGAACCACAGGCCGCGAAGCAGTTTATGGATTTCCTGGCATCTTCAGATTCACGAAAATTCTATAAGGAATATGGATGGGTCATTACAGAGGACTAACTCTCGAAGTTACCTCAATTATCAGAGGGGGATAATTACTACCCAAACCGCATTGGTAGCGATACTATCATTTGAGCGATGTGGGCGATGAAGCACAAAAAAGAAAAGTCTAAAGCAAATTGGCCATCAGCAGTTCTTGTCCTGGTGATTGCTATCAATGCAAGTTGCTCTCAATCATCTCAAGACACATATTATGTAGGGCGAAGATTCTCATCTGAAATGATGACCTATAAAGACTCGGTTACAGGTCTCGAAATTTCTATGCTCACTACCTCGCCGGCAAAAGATAATAAAATCTACCAGACCCATCCTAATTGGACTGCGGATGGCCGA
The DNA here is from genome assembly GCA_022566315.1 of Planctomycetota bacterium. Classification (GTDB taxonomy): domain Bacteria; phylum Planctomycetota; class Phycisphaerae; order Sedimentisphaerales; family Anaerobacaceae; genus NIOZ-UU13. The sequence continues at coordinate 18,237 of JADFJC010000044.1, read as the reverse complement.
CACATTGTCTTTATGTCTGACCGGGCTGGAACAAGTCAATATTTTGCACTTTCGATAGATACAGGAGCAATTACTCAACTTACTAATGATGAGAGCCCCGGTAATGCGTTTCTTAATCGAGCTAAGCCCGGCATGTTCTATGTATCGGATAACACAATATGGGACCTTGACATTGATGCAATTCTGAATCTGAATGACAAGAAACAGAACACTCGCTTCAGGCGCAAAGTAGCTGACCTTCCTCGCAAGCTCAAACTCAGCGGAACGCTCTCGGTTGGTAGCAATGGAAAAGATATCTATCTCGGTGTGCAATATGATGAAGACTCGTGGGGTTTACTTGCTCTTAATGCTGATACCGGACGATTCAGAAAGATAATTGATTTGAACTTTAGAGTTGGACATTGTCAGGCCCACCCTTCAATGTCCGGCTTGATTATGTATTGCTGGGAAACCGGAGGAGATTCGGAACAAAGAATGTGGATTGTCCGGGCGGATGGATCAAACAATGGGCCTTTCTATAAGGAAACTTATGATGAATGGGTAACGCACGAAGTTTGGTGGGGGCCTAAAAAGGTACTCTTCACTATCTGGCCCAAGAATGAAGAGATGTTGAAGAAACCATACGGCATTGCTTATATTACTCTGCAAGATAGAGCGCTAAATATCTTGAGTCAAAAAAAGTACTGGCATGTTGGCGGAAGTCCTGACGGCAACTGGGCTGTCGGCGATACCTTTGATGGTGAGCTTTATTTGATAAACGGCGATACCGGCGAGGCGAAGTTGCTGACACAAGGGCATCGTCCCCGCGGTGCCACGGTACACCCACACCCATCGTTTTCCCCGGACGGAGCATCAATACTCTTCTGCTCGGAGAAAAACGGAAACTGGGACTTGCTTTTGGTGCAGTTGAAGCAGAAGAACTTATACGAGAAAAAATATGGTCTATTTCAAAAGCAAAATGTTAATCAAAAGTTTTTTAATTGAATTTTATATCATCACTGTCTTGCTTGGGATATTTGCTGAGCCTGTTTGGGCGGAAAAGACATCAGATGAATCCCTTCTTACCTTAGAGAGGATTTTCAGCTCCGATGAGTTTAAGGCCGAGAAATTTGGGCCTGCGCGCTGGTTGGAAGACGACACAGGATATACCACGCTGGAAGATTCAAAGTCCCTTGAAAGCGGGAAAGATATTGTTCGATATGACCCCGATAGTGGAACTCGCGAAGTATTAGTATCGGCAGAGAGCCTCATACCTCCGTGTGAATCAAAACCGCTGGATATTAATGATTACTCATGGTCGTCGGACGGCAATAAACTTCTTATATTCACCAACACAAAGCGCCTCTGGCGAAAAAATACCCGTGGGGATTATTGGGTCCTGGATCTTGCCAGTCGGGATTTACGCAAACTGGGAGGCAATGCAAAAGAGTCGAGCCTGATGTTCACGAAGTTTTCGCCGGACAGCCGTTACGTTGCCTATGTCTGCCAAAGAAACCTGTATGTCCAGTATCTTAAGACCTATCGCATCAAACAATTGACAAAGGACGGCTCAAACAGCATTATCAACGGCACGTCCGATTGGGTTTATGAGGAAGAGTTTAGTCTGCGGGACGGCTTTCGCTGGAGTCCTGATAGTAGATTAATTGCCTATTGGCAATTCGATACAGAAAAAACACGTGATTTCCATCTGATAAACTATACGGACTCTCTTTACCCTAAAATCAGCACCTTCAAATACCCTAAAGTGGGACAAACGAACTCGGCCTGCCGCGTTGGTGTGGTGAGTATTTATGGGGGCAATTCGCAATGGTTCAAAGTTCCCGGTAATCCTCGCAACAACTACATTCCAAAGATGCAGTGGGCCGCCAGCTCGAAAGAGGTGGTCCTTCAGCAGCTCAACCGTTTACAAAATACCAACAAGGTAATGCTTGGCCAGGTTCGTACCGGATGGCTCGGTGATATTCACACAGGTCTCGTCAGGACAGTTCTAACTGAACAAGACGAGGCCTGGGTTGACGTTGGCGACGACCTGAAATGGATGGATGACGGCAGCAGCTTTACCTGGCTCAGTGAGCGTGACGGATGGCGGCATCTGTATCTGGTTTCACGTTCCGGCCAGACGGTAACTCTCCTGACTCCAGGCCATTTCGATGTGATAAGTGTTCAGAGCATCGATGAAAAGGACGGCTGGGTGTACTATATCGCTTCGCCGGATAATCCGACGCAGCGATATCTGTATCGCTCTCCTCTTGACGGCAGCGGCAAGGTCGAAAAATTAACTCCCATAAGCCAGAAGGGCTCCCACAAATACCAGATGTCACCGGACTCGAAATGGGCTTTTCACACCTACTCGTCTTTCGATACCCCACCAGTTATTGAGCTGGTCCGGCTACCAGAGCATAAGACTATAAGGACACTGGCCGACAATTCCGAGTTGCGGGATAAGTTGAGCAAACTTAAGAAGCACCCAACTGAATTTTTTCGCATAGATATTGGCGACGGTGTTCTGCTGGACGGCTGGTGTATGAAACCACCCGATTTTGACTCTGAAAAACAATACCCATTATTTTTCTATGTCTATGGAGAGCCTGCCGGTCAAACGGTGATGGATAGATGGGGGGAGAAAAGGTATCTGTGGCATCTCATGCTTGCCCAGCAGGGATATTTGGTAATGAGCGTTGACAACCGGGGCACTCCCGCACCCCGTGGTCGTGCGTGGCGTAAGTGCATCTATCGCCGGATTGGTATTCTTGCCTCTGCCGACCAGGCCGCTGCGACACGAGCTATCATTAAGAGTCGGCCTTATATCGACCCGGCCAGAATAGGTATATGGGGCTGGAGCGGCGGCGGCTCTATGAGTCTCAACGCTATCTTCAGGTATCCCGACCTTTATCATACCGCCATGGCAATTGCGTTTATAAGTAACCAGCGGTTTTATGACACAATTTACCAGGAGCGATATATGTCTCTGCCGGATGATAATGAAGAAGGTTATAAGAACGGTTCACCAATAACATATGCGCACCAGCTCAAGGGGAATCTTCTTATCGTCCATGGTACTGGCGATGATAACTGTCACTATCAGAATTGCCAGGTCCTTGTTAATGAGCTGATTAAGCATAACAAACATTTTACGATGATGTCGTATCCGAACCGCACCCACTCGATAAAAGAGGGCGAAAATACACGGCGTCACCTCTATGAATTACTTACAAGATTTTTAAATGAAAATTTACCCGCCGGTCGCGAGTCAATCCAAAATTCAGACTTGTGCTTCGCAGAGTAGTATTAGAAAATGATAATTCATTCAAGCTGTTATGCTTGCTGGAATCATCACGGTATCTGAATCAGCCGTTCTATTTCACCCTTTTTCGCGAGCATTAGCTTTTCCACGGGCGAGCTCTTTTGACCTTGGTCATCACTTTATTTGCAATGAGCACATCCTCGGCGATCTCAAAATCAAACATTCCCGCCAGGACATGGTCGGCACCATTTTCAAAAGCGTAGCGGAAAGCATCTGCCGGTGGTATGGCACCGGCAGCCATGACCTTGAAGGCGATCCAGGGTTTCTCCACCCCCTTCATGAAATCGACCACTTCCTGAGGATTTTTGCACCAGTAGCCCGGCACCTCAGCAACTGCTTTCGTCAGCTCATTTGGCTTTGGCGCGGTGGGATAGTTGTGATGGTGGAGCGTCTTGATATAAAAATCCGCGTCGATTTGATTCTCCTCGCACTCCATGATTACCCTGAGGTCGTGGGCTCCGACACCTGAAGGTATGCCGAAGTCCCTGGCGATTTCTACAGCCTTTGCAATCAGATCCACTTTGCCCTGAGAAACAAGGCTATCTGCATGGACGCCCCATAGATAGATTGCATCGGTACCCTCGTCAGCAAGCTGCCGAACCTGTTCGCCATAGGCTTTCATTTGGGCCTCGACCGGAGCTGTAGGACATATTATCCATTTCATCTTCCCGCCCCGTTCGTATCGGTATTTCTTGAGTACGCTCATGATTCCGGGAGCAGTATGTATGACGAGCGTATCTATGCCGTGGGCTTCGGCGACTGCCATAGTTTCAATTATTTTCTCCTCCGTGTTATAATGCGCTGTCAGATTATAGACATATTTCAGGTCGCGGCTGTGGGTAAAGTGGGTGAGTAGATTGCCGCCCAACAACAGGCGGCTGACTTGAAGCTTGCCAATTCTTCCCTTTGGTAACCTGGCCTTGAGTGTTGGCCGGCTCTTGGCGGTGGTAGGCTGTCCTGCCGTGTCTTGGGCAACTACCTCACCTGGGCCCACTTGCAGTGCTAATGCGCTGCCGGCAGAAGTTAAGAGTGATTTCTTAATAAATTTTCGACGATTCAGCCATGAGTTCATGGTTGTCCTCCGTTCTTTGCATTGTCCTGTGGAAGAGATATGGGGCATCACATTTAAACTGCTTGCCTGCGATATTCAACCCCAATCTCATTATTCAGAAAAAACTTAAAGTATTATACCATTTTGGGTATTTCTTTCAAACCGATTTTCTCGTTGAACCTATATTTCCCGGTTAAGGCGAACAGACAAGGGGGTGGAAGACTCGTGGCACACTTGACTTGTACGGCCGTTAAGGTACAATACGTCAGCCTTGTTAGGTAATTGGGTGCCGCAGAGGCATTCTATGACTCGTAGAGTTCTGCATATAGACAAGAGGAGAAGCCTATGAAACGGCGTTCATTTCTAAAACTTGCTGGTTGTGCCGGCACATCAGCGCTCCTTGGAAGCAATGTATTGTTCGCTGGAGATTATGGTCCTGATGCAACAGATGGTAGTGTTTTTGTCAACCGTGATTTACTTCAACATAGAAACCAAAACCGTTCGACGGTCGTCTGCCAAAATGGAATTGTCTGCTCCAGTCAGCCTTTGGCCAGCATGGCTGGTGTCGATATCCTCAAGGCCGGCGGCAATGCTGTCGATGCGGCCGTTTGTGCAAGCGCAATGTTGAGCCTGGTCGAGCCAATGATGTGCGGGCCTGGTGGTGATTTGTTTGCCATTGTCTGGAACGCAAAAGAGCAGAGACTGCTTGGTCTAAATGCAAGCGGCCGTTCGCCATACGATTGGAGTCTGGATAAGGCGCTGGCACTTGGGCTTAAGGAGATTCCCATATACAGCCCACTATCCTGGAGCGTGCCAGGTTGTGTCAGTGGATGGGCGGCACTTCAGAAAAGAATGGGGCGGTTTGACCTGGCAAGGATTCTGGAAGCGCCTATATCTTACGCCCGCGAAGGTTTCCCCGTTTCGCCAATCATTGCCCGCTCCTGGTCGTTTAACCCTACCCTGGCCAGGACTTTTATGCCCGACGGCAAACCTTTGCGTTTTGGGGATATCTTCAGGAATACGAGGTTGGCGCGATTTTTCGAGACCATCGCTCGGGACGGCGCAGAGGCTTTCTACCAGGGCCGGATTGCCGAAAGAATCGTCAAGTTCTCCCAAGCCAACGGCGGCCGGTTTTCAATGCGCGACTTTCGGGACCACACTACCAACTGGGTTGACCCGGTCAGTACTAACTATCGAGGCTATGACGTCTGGGAACTTCCGCCGAATGGTCAGGGAATTGCGGCTCTGCAGATGTTGAACATACTGGAACACTTCGATATTGCCTCCATGAAACCAAATTCAGCGGAGCATCTGCATCTTTTCATAGAAGCGAAAAAACTTGCTTTCGAGGACCGCGCTGTTTACTACGCGGACATGGATTTTGCCGAGGTCCCGCTGAAAGAGCTCATCTCCAAAGAGTACGCTAAGGAACGAGTCAAGCTGATTAATCCCAAACAAGCTGCTCAGCAAGTTGAGCCTGGCAGGCTTAAAGGTTCATCGGATACTGTTTATCTGACAACTGCGGACAAAGATGGCAATATGGTTTCGCTCATTCAGAGCATTTACTACCAGTGGGGATCGCGTTTTGTACCGGATGGTATGGGATTTTGCCTTCAGAACCGGGGGCAGCTATTCTCGCTCAATCCCAATCACCTTAATAAATTGGAACCACACAAACGACCTTTCCACACTATCATACCGGCGTTCATGACTAAAAATGGAAAGCCGGTCTTTTCATTCGGAGTTATGGGAGGCGATTTTCAGCCACAGGGACATGTGCAGGTGCTGATGAATATAATTGATTTTGGTTATTCACCTCAACAAGCTGGTGAGCAGCCGCGGGTCCGGCATTTTGAAAGTTCGACGCCGACGGGATACAAAATGGCCGGCGGCGGCTCGGTAGCCTTCGAACGACACATCCCGGGAGACGTTAAACTTAAACTTGCCAATATGGGGCACAAAGTGACACCTGAGGTTGGCACTTTTGGGGGTTATCAAGGAATATGGAGGGAACCAAATCCAAGACGTTATTTTGGTGCTTCCGACCCTCGCAAAGACGGTTGCGCAATAGGGTATTAATCTGAGAATTTCATTGGACTACGAATACCGCCTTATCTTCACCAACCTTCGGCAATGATTTCAATTCCACAAAGCAGGGGACCGGCTTGCCCCGCAGTCCCGTTAGGGATGGCCAAGTCCATTACGGGAGTGAGAGTGACCCTTAAATCATCTTTTACGTTAATTCCTTTGAACTCCTTTACCACGGCTCGATTTGTTCCGCCGGCTTCCTTTACGATATCGAATGCTTCCAGGACCTGCCTGTTCTGAAGTGAGACATTGAAGAGACGCCGGTAATCAGAAGTCAGAGGACAGAAGTCAGAAGTCGGAGTTTTTTGTTCTCTGTTTTCTGTTTTCTGTTTTCTGTTCTCCATCTCAGCAAAGTACAAGCGTACAGTATAAGGTCGGGGCTGCTCAAAAACACCCTTGATATGCTCTTCCTGCCAGGTAGGAATTTGGCCAATGTGCTTATCGAAGGCATCAACTCTTGATACATTTTTGCCTGGTTGAAGGAACATGCGGATGGAGACTTCCCGAAGCCCTGTTACACCCGAGGCGGCTATCCAGTTGTACTTGCCTTTTACATGCGAGCTGTGATGGCGGAACCACGATACTTGATTCTCGGCGAGCATCGAGGACACTCGAACGGGAATATCCGGCGATGGTCCCCCAATACTCGGAAACTCCAGCCACAACGTACCATTTTCAGCATAGCGGTTGCCCGGAGCGCCAAAGTTGATCCCTATCTGCTTAACTGGAGTCACCGCACTCGCAGAGGCGTAGTAGTCAAACGTCCAATGCACTACTTCCGGCATGTGGACTAAGGCAAGTGATGCCTGATTCTGGTAGCTGCACGTGCAGGTCCGGGTATAGTCCGGGGCGTTTAGCACGCCATTGGCAATTATCAAATTCGATGTACAGCCGGACTTGAATCCGCCTATGCTGGCCGTACCTTGCCCCCTGGTCAAGTCCACAAACGCCCCTGAGGCTGACCGAAAAGTCAGCAGGTTTTCACTGGCTATTGCCGTGTTGCACCCCTTGAACCGGATCCATGTCCACGGAATTGTCTCGCCTGTCATTGGATGTTCGCGCATAACGTACTTACCGCTAAGCAGGTTAAAAACCTTCGCCTCAGCGGCAGCAGAACCACTACCACCACCAGTTTGCGTTATAATCCAGTCGTGGTAGAGTATTGGTGGACCCTTATAGCTTTCATCGGTTCTCCAGAGTACCTTGCCGTCTGAACCCCTGTAAGCCACCATGCCTTTGCCCGCTTCATCCCTTGCCCGATCCCCAAACCGGCTGCCTGCCTGGAGCAGAACATCATACTCAGTTGAGTAACCGAGCCAGGTACCGAAAATGCCCTCATTGTTCTCCCACAGCGGTTCTCCCGTCCACGCATCTAATGCGTACAGCGTGCGTTCTTTCTCGAAGTTGAGCCCTCGGCGTTTGAAGTAAGCCAGCTTGGCTGTGCTCATCCCATCGATGCAGAAGACTTTGTTGGCTGCCATGGCAATGGCATTGTGGCGGAAGGAGTATTCTGCATCGCGTTTCCAGAGAACTTCGCCGCTGTGCCGATTCATGACAACGAGCATCTTGCTGCCGGAAGCATAATCTGCATTGACCGTTATCCCGGAGATATTGTTCAGGCTGGCGAATTTGGTGTTCCTGTTTACTCTGTGTTTCCCATTCCGGAGGACAACCAGATAAGGATTGAGGGTAAAACCGCGGCTGTTAATCCTCCTGTTATGTCCTTCGATGGCCAGCACATTTTTTCCCTCACGTAAAAAACTACGGTGGTTGTCGATCTTGAAATACTCCCAGTCTTTTCTCTCATGTTCTCTTATATTCGAGGCCCTGGCTCCGCTGCCATTGAAGACACCCACGCGGAGAATCTCCTTACCGTTGAGGTAGGCGATAAAGGCATCGTCGTACTTGATAACCAATCCCAATTCGTGGATATTCTCAGGCTTAGATATGTTGAATGACTTGCGTATATACACGACAGTATAACGGTCTTTCATGTCCTTCAGCACCGTCTTGTTGTCGTTATAATTGTAGCCGAAACCCGCCGCTGAAGTCCCCCACGTTTCAGCGTTGAAATCCGGCCGTATCCATGCACTATTCGGATGAGTACCGGCTAAGTATTGCCAATCGGCTCCCTTCTTAATGACCGGCTGCATGTTCTCGGGGAGCTTTGTGCGCACCGGTTTGTCCGTTTGCGGAACGTTAATCGGTGAGGCAGTTGCAAGCAGCAAATCTTCCCAAACTGCAATTGTGCCCCATCGAGGTTTGTCTTCACTCGGCATCTGCCGAAAGGCATCCTGTGGAGAGAATTCCTTCGTAGTCCTGCCCGTAGCCGGGTCGAGCACGTGGATATTGTCCCCATACACAACGTACACGGCGTCCGAAACGGAAACGTAGTTGCTTCCAATCTCGTTAGCACCAGGCTGATGACTGGTGTTGTCGTAATACTTACCCAGGCCCTGGAATTGTCTTTCCCACAGCAGCCGGCCTGTATAGACGTCAACCGCTCGGAGCATGTCCCGCCCTTCGATGAAAAGCCGCCCCCCAACTACCTGTGGAGATGGTCCGTGTCCATGACGCGGCAATACCTTGTCATTAGAAGGACCGCCGAACCACAGAAGCCCCAGTGGGGCCTTTACCCTCTTATCTCTGGACATCACGGTATTGGCGGAATCGCCGTACTGATGGGTCCAATCGGCCGAATCAGTTAGTGGGCCGGCTCGGGTCAGCATAATAAAATTACCCGAACTTGTAATCTTAGAGCCGGGCAGTTTCGACTCGATCATCCGCCTCATAATTTTAATATGCTTACTTTGTGGCACCAAAAAGCAGGCTGTCCCCCCGTAGGGGCGAAGCGAATGAAAAACACGCTCAACTAAGGCAGAGGACAGAGCTGACTTCTGACTTCGGTCTTCTGATACGACCAGATTAGCCATATAGGGGGGAAGTCGCATCGTCGTAATATCGCCAACATGAACAGCGACTCGAGTTCCATACAGTCCTGCCTCATCAAGTCTCCGGCGTATTGCTTCAACCTTCCCGGAGTCCGGGTCGAGCGCGACAATATGTAGTTTTGATTGATTCACTAATTGATAGAGAAGTTCGCCGGTGCCAAGACCGAGCAACAGGCAGTATCCTTCTCTTTCGTCTGTCATTTCTAATATTTGCCTGGCCTCGTCCTTCCATCGACGAGAGCCGGCCGGCAGTGGTTCGATTTCCAGTGCATGATGTTTTGGCTTGGTTCTGTTGTCTGCGAAACAGTAAAGACTGCCCTGGAGAGTAATTACAAAAAGCTTGCCGTCCGCGGCTAACATGTTCCACACCTTGCCATCCACTTTAGTTTGCCACGATACCTTGGGTTGACCATTGTTAGGAGGAATATCAATGGCCAGAATAATACCATTCTCACCGCTGCCATATAAACGTGAGCCGGCTTTCAAATGGATTCTGCTAAGCTCAGATGGGACATTTGTCTGCCACAGATTCTTTGCTCTTTTTGCCCCCGGCTCAAGTTTATAAGCCATAATCGTATTATATTTTTTGCCGATGATAACTTCGTCTGCTATTACCGACGCCGGCGCCCTGGAGATTCCAATACCATCGGAGAGCCTGTATATGGCCCCACGGTTGAAGAAATGATCGTCCGAGGCCATGACCTCGCACGCACCGTTTTTGTTGTTCATATGATAGTATAGAAACCGTCCTGTCTTGCGGTCGTAAGCAGCAGGTACGGAACGACCGCCGGACACCAGCAATTTATCCTCCGTGGCTACCAAATAACCCTGCGGTGCCACACCGGCAAAGGCCGGACTGCTATGTGGCTGCATAAGGTAAGTAGTACCGCTGCCGCTATTCGTCCAGATGGTATCTCCGGTTTCGGCATCGATTGCGTGGATAAAGGTACCCATAAAAGGCCAAATGCTGGCCGCGAAATATATCTTCCCCTCATACAGAACCGGCCCACCACGCATAGGCCACATGCTGATTAGTCGATCGTTGCCGATAACCTTGTTCTGGGCAGGACCACCGAGAAGCTTGCGAATAAGAGAGCCATTTTTGGCATTCAGGCAATAGAGATATCCATCATCGGAGGCAAAATAGAGCTTGTCTTTATACACCACAGGTGCAAAGCGCACCGGCCCATCGGTATAGAAACGCCACTTCTCTATCCCTGTCTCTGTGTCATAGGCGGTTACACGGTCTGAAACCATTGAGCCAACGAAAATAGTCTTTCCCGCAACAACGGGTTCGTACGAGGCATCAAACTGAAGCCTATCCTGACTTCTTGGCCAGGCGGACTTTGGAGGGGCCAGCTCACGGACCCACTGCAAGTGCATCTCTGCCGGCAGTTCCTCCGGTGATGCCGCGCAGCGTCCCGCATCGTATCTCCACATAGGCCAATCGCGTCCATGCACGATAGTTGGGAGAAAGAATGCTGTAAGAAGCCAACAGCCAATAAGAATCAGCAAACAAAAATGCCCCTTGAACAGATAATCTGACTTCTGATTTCTGACTTCTGACTTCTGACTTCTGAACGTGGGGTTACTGAACAATAGTTTATTCATTGAAATTAACGAAATTAGAAAGCGCTTAAAGTTTAGACACTTTAGTTCACTTTAGGCACTTTAGTTCACTAAAGCCTCTGATTTTACTATGTTACCAAATCCACCCCAAACTTTCAACTGATTTTGGCTTCTTTTGACATATTCTACTGCCACGAACACACCAAAACGCAGAAAGTCTCCCGATACATCGGGATACTCGATGCTGGTCGAGAATCAGGGGAGTGCCAGATGAGCCTCGGTCATATTCGTCTCTCGTGCCCCGTGACCCGAGCGCCTCGATAGCGGCATCAGCATGTGGGCGGTATCCTTTGTGGTACCGCCCACTTATAACACATATATGCTGTTGCCCACAATGCGATAAATCCGTCTTATTCATGGCATGGTCTTAGCCGGCAAACTCACCTGAAAGTAACCAACTTTTTTGGAGTTGATCCAAAAATTTAAGCCTGTATTTTCTCATAACCCCAGGTGTTTTCCCTTGCCATTTTGCAAACAAGCTGTTCAATATCGAATAGTGAAGAGTGCCTAAAGTGAACTAAAGTTATAAAAAAAGAATGTCCAATATCGAATGACCAATAGCAAACTTCTCCACAGGACACCTTACGGTGGAAATTCGAAATTCCTTGTTCTCCACAGGACACCTTGCGGTGGATATTCATTTTCATTCTTTTTAACTTTAGGCACTTTACACTTTAGGCACTTTAGTTCACTTATATAACACAGGTAGAGGAGAGCCAAAACATGACTGATTTTGAAAAAGCACGGGTTCTATTACGACAGTTCAAAAGGAGCTCATATCTATTCGGCACGGATGTCCTTACAAGAGTGGGTGAAGTTGCCGCCGCTGCAGGGAAAAGAGCTGCGTTGGTACGAGATACGTTCAGCGGAAGCGATGATTATGTGGGGCTTATACGCGACTCACTGGCCAAATCGCAAGTCAGTCTTGTCGCAGAAATCAAAGGTGCCGGCCCGAACTGTCCACGAGAAGACCTGTTTCGAATTACGGACAGCCTGAAGGAAACTGAGGCGGATGTGGTAGTCAGCTTTGGTGGCGGCAGCACAATCGATGCTGCAAAGGCTGCTGAGGTTCTTCGCACTCTAAACTGTGAGATTGACGCGTATTTTGGAACCGGGCTTGTCGCAAAGGCATTGCAGGAAAACGCCAGGTCTTTAACTGTGCACGTTGCCATTCAGACTGTAGCAAGTTCAGCCGCCCATTTAACCAAATATTCGAATATTACAGACGTCTCAACGGGCCAGAAGAAGCTGATTGTGGATGATGCAATTGTGCCTGCTTATCCGGTCTTCGACTACGAAGTAACGTATAGTACATCGCCGGGCCTGACCGCCGACGGAGCGCTCGATGGCATCTCGCACTCGCTTGAGGTACTTTACGGAGCTGTCGGCAAACCTTACTACGACAAGGTCGAAGAAATCGCCAAGGTATGTATTAGTCTGGCGGTCAATTACCTGCCGCGTGCAATCGACAATCCAAACGACAAAGAGGCACGGGAAGCACTCTGCTTGGCCACGGACCTGGGCGGATATTCCATTATGATAGGTGGAACCAATGGCGGGCACCTGACAAGTTTCTCCTTAGTAAATATACTGTCCCATGGTCGGGCCTGCGCTATCATGAATCCGTACTACACCGTCTTCTTTGCCCCGGCCATTGAAAGGCCCCTCCACCTTGTCGGCAAGATCTATCAGGAGGCGGGGCTGACAGGGACTGATATTGAAGCCCTGAAAGCAAGAGACCTTGGGGTCGCCGTGGCCGAGGCTATGTTTGAGTTAGCTCGAAAGATAGGGGTTCCAACGCGCCTGAACGAAGTAGAGGGATTCAGCCAGAAGTATATTGACCGTGCCCTGGCCGCCGCTAAGAATCCGCAGCTTAAAATGAAGCTACAGAACATGCCCGTGCCGCTCACAACCGAGATGATAGAAGGCTATATGGGGCCAATTCTCGAGGCTGCACGCGACGGAGACCTTACGCTCATCAAGAATGTAAAATAGGAATCTGCGGCCTTCGTCCCCTTTACGTCTGAGCAGCACTAAAGGATTACCAAACCCATAATTGACCGGTTACAATCGGCCTGTTTTTTTTTGTTGATTTTATAGCTCGGAAGGTGTATAATTGCGTAGTTGCCTTGCTGGTTATCTGGTAGAATGAGAGCGTGACTGCTAAATGGCGAGTCGCCGCTTATATAAGAAATACGTATTTTGTAGATAGGTAAAGGTAAAGGAGGCGAAACATGGTTCAGCGAAACGGTTTTACACTAATCGAGCTCTTAGTCGTTATTGCGATCATTGCCCTATTGATGGCAATCTTAATGCCCTCCCTCAACATTGCGCGTGAACAGGCCCGAGGAGTGGCGTGCATGTCGAATCAGAAGACCATGGGGCTGGCCTACATGATGTATGCCGACGATAACGATAGCCGCATGTGCGGGGGAATGGCAAGGTACGCCCCCACCAATGGCATTCCCCCCTGGGTGATGCCGCCTCTGGATTATCAGGGAGACGGCAGCTATAACGAGATGCCCAGCGGAGCGGTCACACTCGAGCAGCGGCATAATGGGCTGAGGGAAGGCGCCCTCTTCCCCTATATCAGGGACATCGGCGCCTATCACTGCCCGGGCGACGACCGGATACGACGCGGCACGAGCAATGGCCGGGAATTGCAGCATTTGCTGTACCGCAGCTATTCTCTGCCGGATTATCTCCAGGCAACCAGGGCTCGCGATCCGAAAAAGCTGACTGACTTCAGGAGTGCCGCTACGAAGATGCTCTTTGTCGAAGAGATATACGACGCCCCCGGCGCCAACCACAATGTCGATGGCTGGTCCTACGAACCCCGAACTAACTCGCTGTGGGACCCGCTGGGCGTATTCCACAGCAATTCCTGCACGTTCAGCTTTATGGACGGCCACGCCGCCGTGAAGAAATGGACGGACAAGCGAACCGTAATCTACTTTATGAGCCGGTCACAGGCCGCCTCGATGGGTTTCGGCAAGAAAACCCCGTTCAATCCCCCGAACGAGGATCTCGTGTGGCTTGATGCGCACTATCCGGGCAAGACTCGCCGAGCCGAATAGTGCAGACCTTCAGACGAAAAGAGCCCGATCCGACCGGCCAGGCGTGGTTGGCGAGCGCTGACCGGCGGCCCGCCAGTTGTTGACCAACATACTGTTTCCTCTATAACTATACAGATCATAATCTACCTACTTGAAGAAATTCTACGCGAATCGCCGATGCAGTGTTCTTCACAAAAAACACACTACTGTTTTCTTGTCATTCATATCGAATCCGATATACTTACCTATTTAGTATTTGTTGCGGAAACGGTATTTGTCATTCCCGCGGAAGCGGGAATCCAGCTTTTTCGTTATAGACCCCTGCTTTCGCAGGGGTGACATCGTCGGTTTTTGTTTTCCGCAACAGGAACTATTTAGAGCCTTCTTAAAATAGGGTGTGCATTGCACACCGTGACATGATAGGTGGGCAGAATAAATGAAAAATCTCAAAAAACGAATTCGTAACGGTGAAACGCTGTTTGGATGTTGGCTCAATCTGGGCTCATCGCTAACTGCCGAAATTGTGGGGATGGCCGGCTTTGATTGGGTGCTCATCGATCTGGAGCATGGAGCCGGAACAGAAAAAGATGTGCTGCATCAATTGCAGGCGCTGGAGCATACTCCGGCGGCGCCGGTGGTTCGCGTGGAGTCTTACGAACGGCAGCGATTTCATCGCATCCTCGATTTAGGGGCCGAGGGTATTATGTGTCCACGGATCAACAACCTTGAAGAAGCGCAACGGGCGGCTAACGCCATGCGATATCAGCCGGAAGGTGTTCGCGGTGTGGCGCACATGGTGCGAGCAACGAAGTTTGGTGCGAACGCTAAAGATTATTTCGCGAGCAGCAAAGATACCCTCCTCGGCATTGTACAGGTGGAGAACGAGGAAATTCTTAATAGTCTCGATGACATCGCAGCAATTGACGGTATTGATTTGCTCTTTGTAGGGCCATCTGACTTATCGATGGCATTGGGTATTTTCGGACAATTTGATCATCCTCGATTCATCGATGCCTTGAAAACCACAACGGCAGCAGCTAAAAAGGCGGGTAAGGCAACCGGGATCCTGATGCGCAGCCCGGAAGAATTTAATAAATATCACGACCTGGGTTTTCGCTTTATCGCCTGTGGAGCTGATGCTGCATTCGTAACCTCCGGCGCCCGAAATATGGTGGATACTTTGAGTGATTTGAGGTCATCTCTGAAATGATCATTCGGCCTTGGCGTTTTTTTTTGCAGGAACTCTCGAATATCGGAAGCCCGTAGCAAATGAAAATCACCAATGTAGAATCCTTTTTAATGTCTTATCAAATGCCTGAACCCCTAAAGCTCCCTTTTTGGGGTGGAGAACGCACCATCATCAAGCGAGATGCTATGCTCATTCGCATATCAACCGATACCGGCTTGACAGGTTACGCTCCCGGTCCGGCGCATGAACGCGCCCGGAAGGAAATTAATACAGAAATACGATTATTTCTCACCGGTAAGGACCCGCGTCAATGGAACTCTTTTAAATTCCAATCCGACCCGGAAACAGTAAAGACATATCATGCCGTGGAAATCGCATTGATTGATTTGGTTGGTCGATACGAAGGCTGTGCAATCTCCGAGCTGTTGGGTGGACGTTCGCGCGACCGCATTAAACTTTATGGCAGTGCCGGTATGTATTCCTCTCCTGAAAAGTATGCCGAAGAGGCGGCGGCCATTACGGCTATGGGATTCCCGGCATATAAAATGCGGCCGGGGATCGGCCCGGAAAATGACTTAAAAACTGTAGAATTGATGCGGCAGGCCGTAGGACCCGAGATGGGACTCATGGTTGATGCACATACCTGGTGGCGAATGGGCGACCGCAGCTATTCCTTTGAACAAATTGAACAATTGGCGAATGATATGGCGATGTATAATCCGGTTTGGTTGGAAGAACCACTGCCTCCGGAGAAGCATGAGGCTTATCGCAAATTGCGAAGTCAGTCCCGACAGGGATGGCCAAGTCCATTGAATGTCAAGTTGGCCTCCGGAGAGCACGAGCCAGATATTTTAGGTTTTCAGGATTTGATTGATTCCGAAGCCGTTGATTATATTCAGATGGATGTGCTCTGCCAGGGGGGATTTGCCACAGCGCAGCGAATCTTTGAAGGTGTTCAGCGGCACGGATTGAAGTTTGCGTTTCATAGTTGGGGAACCACACTCGAAGTGCTGGCTGCGGCACATCTGGGGATATGCTGGCCGGAAAATGTGGTTGAATGGCTGGAATACCCGTGTTACTCGACCAGGGGGCGTGCGGGGATGTATCCGTTTCCACTTTCGGATGAAATTCTGACCGAACCACTGGAAATTGAGCAGGGGTATCTTGTAGTGCCCGAAGGACCAGGCCTGGGAATTGACATTGATGAACGCGTGATTGAGAAGTATCCATTCATACCGGGACCCTGGTCGGTCTTCCGTTTGGAGTCTCCCCCGGAAACCATCGCGGTAACCGGAGACCACAGCATAAAATGGGTGAAAGGACAACAGCATGATTGATCCGTTGTGGCTTATGTTCATCGGTATGATTGTGGTTTTAGGCGGGATCTTATTACTACGTCTGCATCCGTTCCTGGCTCTGATACTTGGAGCGCTGATTGTCGGAAGTCTTACGGGGCCGGCGGCATTGGAGAGGTATGCCAATCAAAAAGAGATGACAGTCAAGGAAAAGACCGCTCTGGTGGCCTCTTCCGTGGGCGAACGGGTGGCACAGGGATTTGGCCGTACCTGTGCGAAGATTGGAATTTTGATCGCAATGGCTTCAATCATCGGCAAGTTCCTGCTTGAAAGCGGCGCTGCAGAGCGAATCGTTCGGTCTCTGCTAAAATTGCTGGGGGAAAAACGCGCGCCCGGCGCATTCTTAGGCAGCGGTTTTCTGCTGGGAATGCCTGTCTTTTTCGATACGGTTTTCTATCTGATGATACCGCTGGGTAAAGCCATGGGGATAAGGGTAGGCCGCAATTACGGTCTCTTCATTATGGCCATTGTAGCAGGAGCGACCATGACCCATTCTCTCGTACCGCCGACGCCCGGGCCCTTGTTCGTTGCGGGTGAGCTTTCTGTAAACATAGGACTCATGATCATAGGGGGAATCGTCGTCGGCTTTTTTACTGTAAGCGCCGGTTATCTTTATGCGCTATGGGCAAACCGAAAATGGCCGATACCTGTCAGAGACACGGCCGATACTTCTATTGCCGATATAAAAAGTATGACAGAAAAAGATGACGCAACCCTACCGCCCTTTTGGCTTTCGATACTACCCATCGTTCTCCCCATTCTTTTGATTGCCGGAGGGACATTTTTCGATTCCTGGGCGAAGACACAATCTCCCATAACAACGACTCCATGGTGGCGAAGCATTGCCGTGCTGATTGACAATGTAGGCAATCCCAATGTGGCCCTTACAATTTCGGCTGCAATTGCTTTGTTGACTTTTGCATGGCGGAATCGAGACCAGAAGTCGAAGACCCGCTTCTCCGAAGGAGTCCTTAGGACTAACGGGGGGAAGAATATCACAGCGTTCATCCAGAATGCGCTCTCGAGTGGC
Organism: Planctomycetota bacterium; assembly: GCA_022566315.1. Classification (GTDB taxonomy): domain Bacteria; phylum Planctomycetota; class Phycisphaerae; order Sedimentisphaerales; family Anaerobacaceae; genus NIOZ-UU13. Next base: position 584 of record JADFJC010000044.1, on the reverse strand, counting down.
GGGTTAATCATTCTTATCACATCTGCCGGTGGTGCCTTTGGCGGAATCCTGCAGCAGACCGGCATCGGGTATCGCATCCAGGAGCTGGCGACTTCTTATCACATAGCTGTACTTCCTTTGGCATTTTGTGTAACAGCCATTGTCCGAACGGCTCAGGGTTCTGCAACGGTCGCCATGATAACTGCGGTCGGCATTCTCGGTGGTCTGGCCGGCAGCGGACAGATGGGATTCCATCCACTCTATCTGGCACTGGTCATTGGATGTGGCTCAAAACTCATTCCCTGGATGAATGACAGTGGTTTCTGGGTGATATGCAAGATGTCCGGTATGACGGAGGGCGAAACGTTGAAAACCTGCTCGATAATGATGACACTGATGGGAATCGTCGGTTTGTTAGTGATTATGATTCTGGCACACCTTTTCCCATTGGTTTAACAATCTCGCTAAATAGAAAGTGAGGACTGGTAAAGAAATTAGGTTTCGTTTTTGGCTGAGCGAGGACAAGGCTGGCAAGGAAGCAAAACGCAGGCCTACTGGTTGGTAGTCCGAGTTTTGCTGACACCGCCAGCCGAAGCCGCAGCCAG
>JADFJC010000244.1 GCA_022566315.1 Planctomycetota bacterium | reverse complement strand
AGGAGTTCGGCAGCGATTCATTCTGGGTCCGTATCACGGGTGCCACGAGTCAGACCCATGAAGACCCTGACCAGCCCGGCACCGGCTGGGTAAGGTTTAACGGGATAGATGCACCGGACGGATGGGCATGGGACGAGGTTCACAGTGACGATCACAATCAGGCGATTGTGAATTGGACGCTGCCGGCTGGAGCGCACACGATAGAAATAGGCAAGCGTGAAGAAGGTGTGCTGCTTGACGCTATCTTGATCACGGATGACGTTGACTAAACAACGTTGCCGAACTCACGGCGACAAACGACAGGGCAACGAATTCGCGTTACTTGTACCTACGGTTACACAAGTGCAGGCAATTCGGGGGCTATACCGAATCATTCGGTATAAGCCCCCTTGTAATTGATAATTGATTATGAGAGCCTAAGAGTATAGGAGGACGAGTTAGGCATTTTTGCACAATCTAAACAAAAAGTATGGCGAATCGCGAAGATTTTTATTGACGGGAAAGTAGATAATTTGGTATAAGTAAGGTTGATTCTGTGTCTGCACAGTCGGACATCTGTGGTTTTTGGGTTCTCCAGCGGGCAAATTTCTTTCGGTTTTTCGATAGAGGAGGTGTTATTATGCGAAGCATAGAGTTGTAACGGCAATTTTGTGCTTCGCAGTGAAAATATTTTTACATTTCAATTAACGGCTAATATCGGTTTTTTGGAAGGAAGGAGATAGTGGCAAGTCAAAAAAATCCTTGGCGGATATAGGTAAAATGTAGTGAGCGCAAGGACTGTTAGTTGTTTGAGACAAGAACAAAACAAGAATTAAGAAGTCAGAATTGAAAATTATCGTGTATCCTAAATTCTGTATTCTGTATTCTGCCTTCTGTTTTCGGTGTGTAACCAAAACCTGATTATATTAACTTTTTTGAAGGAGGACTATCATGTCTAAAAAATCGAAGATCCGCTGCGGTGGATTGATTTATTTAATGTCTTTTGTTTTGGTGTTGGCCGTGACGGGAACTGCTTCGGCCGGCCAGCAGGCTATCACTGTCCCGGATGCGGGCTTTGATGACCACGTCCTGAATAATGTGGGTGATTGGATATATGTTGGTGATAGTGGTTATACCGGGCCGTGGCAAAGTGCTGGCGGCGACGCCTGGATTGACTACGGTTATTGGGTGGGCGATATCGATTTACCGGCCCTGAGCGGCAACAACAAATTGTACCCGTGGGAAGAAACTGAAGACTATGTCTACCAGATTCTGGACGAGACATTTATTGAAGGCGCAACGTACACATTAAGCGTCTGGTTGGGAATAGCGTGGAGCGGCTACGACGATTATTGGTCTCTCTACTTTACCGGAGAAAATTATAAAAACAACCTGATTGAGGCAAGTGGCAGCGCACCGGTGGGTTCCTGGCAGCAGGTCAGCTTAGTATATACCGCCACCGCCGCCGACGCCGGAAAAAAGATCGGGATAAAAATGACAGGGGCTATCTACGTCACCTTTGAAGACGTAACACTTTCGTATGATGATCCTGTTCTTGCCTCTAATCCGAACCCTGCTGATGAGCAAACAGATGTGCTGAGGGATGTGGTCCTTAGCTGGACGCCGGGAGTTTACGCGGCCCCAATCAATGGGCACAAAGTTTACCTTAGTGAGAACTTCAACGACGTCAACGACGGCATTGGCGCTATCACCCAGAGTGCCACCAGCTATGCTCGGCCCCAACGCCTTGATTTCAACACGACTTACTACTGGCGCGTCGATGAGGTCAATAACCTCAACCCCGACAGTCCGTGGATAGGCGATGTCTGGAGTTTTACGACCGAGCTGCTTGCTTATCCCATCGACGGTAACAACATAACCGCCACAGCTTCCAGTACACACCTGGCAGATACGGGCACTGAAAATATCATCAACGGCTCGGGACTGGATGCTAATGACCTGCACTCAATAGAACCAACGGATATGTGGCTTAGCGGCGATGAACCGAACGGGGCATGGATCGAACATGAGCTTGACAAGGTTTACAAACTGCACCAGATGTGGGTATGGAACCATAATGGAACGATGGAGTCTGTTCTCGGTTTTGGGCTCAAGGACGTTACGATCGAGTATTCGACCAACGGCACCGACTATACGACATTGGGTACTACTCATGAGTTTGC
>JADFJC010000157.1 GCA_022566315.1 Planctomycetota bacterium | reverse complement strand
GGAACCTGGAGGCCAGAAAAAAAGAGCTTCTTGCCACCGCCGACTCGTTGATCACGGTTAAGCAGAAAGGGAACAGTAGCCCTGAGGCCGTCAACCTGGCCCGGTTGCTGGGCAGCGCCGAGCAGAGACTATTGGCCACGATTGATGGCGGTCTGAACGCAGAAATTGCTGAACTGGAGCAGCGTATAGAGGATGCAGGTGAGCCCCCAAAGCCGGAATTTGTTCTACACATACTGATATGGCTTAATGAGCTTGCGTACATTTACAAAGCCATTGGAGAGCTGGATAAATCGCAGCAGAATATCCTAAAGTCACTGGAGATCGCCGAGAGACTCGGCTTGCAGAAAACAGTTGCAGATGCTTATGGAAATTTGGGGCTGATTTATCGAACGAAGGGCGATTTGGACAAGGCCGAGGATATGCACAACAAGTCACTGGAGATAGAGAAAAAGTTAGGGCGTTTGGAGGGGATGGCAAGTCAGTACGGCAATTTGGGGATTGTTTATTGTGAGCGAGGTGATTTGGATAAGGCCGAAGAGATGCATCTAAAGGCATTGGAGATAGATAAGAAGCTTGACCGGCTTGAGGGAATGGCAAATGATTATGCTAATTTAGGATCTGTTTATGAGCAGAGGGGGGATATTGGCAAGGCCAAGGAGTACTGGGAGAAGGCGTTGGGGTTGTTTAAGAAAATAGGTATGCCGCATATGGTAGAGAAGGTGGAGGGGTGGATTGAGGGGATAGACACGGAGTGACACGGACTTTTAGAACACTGAATTACACTGACTTATTTCGTATTGCGTATTGCGTAGAGCGGCAGAAGAAAGATAAAAAATAAGCACGAAATCCGAAACAAATTCGAATAACCAAAATACAAAATTCAAAACGAGATTGCTTCGCTGCGCTCGCAATGACATTTTCAATAGATTCCTCGACTCCGCTGCGCTGCGCTCGGAATGACCACGGAGAATATCGAATATTCAATAAGGAATAGCGAATAATGAAGTAAATAAGATGAATGACTTTGGAATTGATTCCGCCAAAAGACGGCGGATATTCGATATTTGGAGTAGAAGATGGCGCAAAAGATAGTAATTAAGACGGAAAGCAATAGTTTTGAGGCGGAGTTGAATGATAGTGTGACGGGCAAGGCGATATATGGTGCTCTGCCGATACGGGCGAAGGGGCAGCGGTGGGGCGGGGAGATATATTTTAGTATTCCGGTGAGCTGTGAGCTTGAAGAGGACAGCAGGGAAGTATTGGAGGAAGGGGAATTGGGATATTGGCCGCCAGGGACGGCATTTTGCATATTCTTTGGGCCGACACCTGCATCGGGCGGCGATGAAATCAGGGCGGCATCGGCGGTGAATATCGTTGGGAGAATGAAAGGAGACCTGTCAGGATTGTGGGATGTTCCGGATGGAGCGGAAGTGTGTATCGAGAAGGTTTAGAAGATATAATCCCAGGGGCGTCGTCGTGCCGACGACGGCTAAACAAGAACCCCGCAATAATACCTATGGCATAAAATTGCGGGGCTAAATATAACGGCATAAGACCCCCAGTACATGCCTGGGGGCTAAACATTAGGTACGGAAGTTTTATTTGAGTTTCTTAGTGAATGAACATAGTAATATTCGAAAAGTAGATGTCTCGGCGACTTTTGCTTGTATTGGTGCGCTGAGCTTCTGGGCGTTGGGGCCGATATTTATAAAATACCTGACGGGGTATGTGGATTCGTGGACGCAAAACCTGCTGCGATATTCGGTGGCTTGTCTGGTCTGGCTGCCATTTCTTTTCTTTTCCATTAAGACAGGCCGGCTTGATACAAAGGTCTGGCGAAGGGCTGTTCCGCCGGCTGTGGCAAATGTCATTATGCAGAGCTTGTTCGCCTATGCTTTTTACTATATTGGGCCTGCCTTTATGGTTCTGCTGACGAAATCGTCTATCATCTGGATAGTGAGCTTTTCGTTAATATTCTTCCCCGAAGAAAGAACATTGGTCAAAAGCAAACGTTTCTGGTCAGGGTTGGCGCTTTCGGCGATGGGGGTGATTGGCGTGATGTATTATAAGGAAGATTTCGCTGCGGCCGGGACCCTGACGGGTATAGTTATTGCTCTTGCGATGGCGTTTATGTGGGCGGTATATATAGTTTCTGCGCGAATCGCTTTTAAGGATATTGACTCTCGGCACTGTTTTTCAGTGATAAGCATATATACGGTTGGTGGGCTTTTTGTGCTTGCACTGTTGTTTGGTGAGTTGGGGGACTGCGTGAAAATGGGCGTCTGGCAGTGGGCGTGTGTTGTAATTTCGGGGGCGACGGCCATAGCATTGTCGCATACGCTGTACTATGCTGCGATGAAGCGGATCGGGGCGACTATCCCGGCGCTTGTTATGCTGGCGCAGCCGTTTATCGTTCTTACGATTTCCTATGTTGTTTTTGGGGAATCGATGAATGTTTTTCAATTGCTTTTCGGAGTGGTTTTGTTGGCAGGGTCGGGTCTTGCTATCTGGGCGCAGGGGCATCTTAAGCGTGGCTCGTGACTCGTGGCCCGTGTCTCGTGTTTTGTGAAATCCCGAAGTTGGGCGATTGACAATGGGTGGCTATAGGCTTTAAGATATGTTAGCTCGTTAAGCAGCTTACGTACAGCAAAGACGTCTATGAAAATTTATAAAAAGATTTGCATATGAGGAGACAAATTATGAGCAAAGTCCTGAACGTTATTATATTGATTACAGTCTTTGCATTTTCTCAGGCTCAGGTTTTAGCCCAAACCCGTGAAAGGTCGGAAGTTTCCGTTACGTACAAATGGAAGCTGGAAGACCTCTACGTTTCGGACGAGGCGTGGAATAAGGCCAAGCAGGAGCTGGCTGCTCAGTTTGATGAAGTTAGCGGGTACCAAGGCAAATTAGCAAGCTCTGCGTCTGAATTGTTGGCTTGTCTGGAGTTTGACAGCCGAGTCTCTAAGGAATTTGGGCGCCTGTACAGCTATGCGAGTATGAAATCCGACGAGGACACACGCAATTCGGAATATCTGGCAATGAAGCAGGAGATGCAGCAGCTTGGTACGGATTACAATTCCAAGGCGGCATTTATTACGCCGGAAATTGCCAAGATGGATAAAGGCAAAATCGATACGTTTATTGGGCAAGAACGTGGTTTGAAAATCTATAAGATGACTTTGTATGACATCCAGCGGAAGAAGGCCCATACACTATCAGAAAAGGAAGAGAAAATATTGGCGGAGGCGGGTTTGTTGGCTGATGGGCCGTCCTCAATTTACACGGTCTTCAGCAATGCGGAATTGCCTTATCCAGAGATTACATTAAGTGACGGCACTACGGCCAAGCTGACCAAGGCCGGGTACTCCCGCCATCGGGCTTCGCCCAATCGAAAAGACCGCGAAGCTGTATTTCAGGCATTCTGGGAGACATTTACCAAGTTCAAAGGGACTTTCGGTACGCAGCTTTATGCGAATGTGAAGAAGGATATGTTCTATACCCGCACGCGCGGTTATGAATCTTCGCTTCAAAGCGCGTTGGATAAGAATAATATTCCGACGGAAGTATATATGGCTCTTATTGAAAACGTTACCAATAACCTTGATTCGTTTCACCGATATCTGAATTTGAAGAAACGAATGTTGGGCGTAGAGACGTTAAAATATTCAGACGTGTATGCGCCGGTGGTTAAAGGTATTGATTTGAAATATACGTTCGATGAAGCGAAAGAGCTTGTGCTTGATTCAGTAAAACCGTTAGGGAGCAGCTACGGTCGTGTTGCAGCAAAGGTCTTTGAGGACAGATGGATTGATGTTTATCCGACACCGGGTAAGCGTTCGGGCGGCTATTGTAACGGCAGCGCTTATGATGTTCATCCTTATATTCTTTTGAATTACAACGGTCAATATGATGATGTAAGCACGTTGGCCCACGAGTTAGGCCATGCGATGCACAGTTATTATTCCAATAAGAACCAGCCCTATCCGACAGCCGACTATTCGATTTTTGTCGCCGAAGTGGCTTCCACTTTTAATGAGGCCCTGCTGATTGACAAAATGCTCAAAGAAATTAAAGATGATGATACCCGATTATCTTTGCTGATGAATTACTTGGACGGAATCAAAGGAACGGTTTTCCGACAGACCCAGTTCGCCGAGTTCGAGCTTCGTATTCACGAAAAGGCTGAGCGTGGCGAGCCGTTGACAGGGGATGTTCTGAACGAAATTTACGGTGAGATTCTCAAAAAATACTACGGCCACGATAAAGGGATTTGCCATATCGATGACCTGTATGCGGTCGAATGGGCATACGTTCCGCATTTTTATTATAACTTTTACGTGTATCAGTATTCGACATCCTTTACTGCGTCCACGGCTTTGGCTGAAAAAGTATTGGGCAAAGAAAAAGGCGCAGTAGGAAAATACATTGAATTTATATCGTCCGGTGGTTCTGATTATCCAATTGAGCTTTTGAAAAAGGCGGGAGTGGATATGGCAGGGGCCGAGCCGTTCAATAAAACGATGGCGGCAATGAATCGAACTATGGACGAAATCGAGGCGATTTTAGAGAAAAAAGGCAAGTAACAGTAAATATCTGACAAGCTATTTCAAAGAGGCAAAGAACCTCTTGAATCTGGGCTGTGGTACCGTAACCGGCCCGAAGTTTCGCACTGCTGCAATTGAAGGGGTGCTCATTACTGCATGAGCAAATCCATCCAAATCTTCCATCGCCAATATACACTTTTCTTTCAGTTTGCCGGACAGATGTTTTGTGTATTTCGAGTCGATTTTTGTATAGCTAATCGGTTCTCCATTTAGAAAAAGTGTACTGTTTCTTAATAATGGTCATTCGCCATTCTTTCCAGAGCCTGTAAATAAATTTTGTTACTTTTTGTCTGTTCATTTTTCCTCAATAAATTATTATCGGTTAGGCGGGTCTAATTCTATACGTGAAAAATTCGTCAATGTTCTTTATTTGTCCTTTTTTACACCGATATTCGCTTGTGCCTGCCGGCAATCTGCCCCCTGCAAGAATGTATCATCCTTTAACTTCCAATTCTCTCAGAGCATCGTCCTTCGTCAGTTTCTCTTGCAGCTCTTTGAGACTCTCAGGCGATACAAGCTTATCCTGGTTCATCGATTCGGCTTTCTTAATCGCTTTAATGGCATCGCCGTATCGGTCCGGCCCGAGTTTAATCAGTAATTTCGCATAAGCAAGCCAGCAACGTGCACACTCATGGTCTTTCAGCAGCAATTCGAAACAGAGCTTTGCCTGGTCCAGTTGCTTAACCTTTACCAATGCATCCGCAAGACGACGGCGATGCTGATAGGGCACGTTTTTACTGATTGAAACTGCCTTTTTCGCCGCCTTAACTTCCTCTTGACGCTTGCCTGTTTTCTCAAGGACAGCCGAGAACTCAAACCAAAAGTCAGCGTTCTCAGGATACTTCTCGACAAGCCGTCGTGCAAAGACTTCCGCCTCGCCTGCATCCCGGCCTTTCAGAATTTTAACTAACTTCACCAGCACAAACGAATTATCCGGCTCAAGCTCAATAGCTTTTTTGAACTCAATAATAGCCTCATTATTCCGTTTATTCCTGAGAAGAAAGTTCCCGTAGCTCGCATGTGCCATAAAGCTCTGCGGAGCCAGTTTCAAAGCTTCTTTGTGGCTTGATTCGGCGAGTTTTGTTGCCTGTTTATCAATGTCTTTATTTGCTTCTGCAAGCGAGGCCAACAACAAATGAATGTTTACTGACTGTGGGCGTAAACGGACCAGTTTTTTCGCCCTGGAGGCAGCCAAAGGAACACTCTGATTAACAAACGCTTCAAGGCAGTCTATCAATATGGAAAACGCTTTCTCAGCATCCGGCTTTCTTTTAATTATCTCATTATTTTGTTTTTCCGGATTAACACCAACCTTTCTCAAGAGTGAATAAATTGAACCAACGTTACAACCCCTGAAGTATTCAAAAAACACTTTTTGGCTGGTCTGCATTCGATGGACGTTTCCAAATACGCCCGCTAACTTGCCTGTGTCGGGAAGAATCATTGGCGAACCACTCCAGCCACGTCCCATAAATCTACTTCCCCCAGTAACGACTGCCTTTTTACCACCGGCATCATCCAATTTGACGATGGGTAATCGTTCCCAAAAGACGTCTCTGTAGAACTTATGTTTTGCCCTGCTCTTTTTTGGCGGTGGATAAGCGGCTATAATAATCTGCTTGGCGTCGGACAACTCTTCCATAGTTGCAAGTTCCAAGGCAGGATGACCGTCCCAGCTTACATGGAGAATTGCAACGTCCGCCTCTTCATCCACAGCTAAAATCTCAGCCTCAAAGATGTCACCATAATAGCGGCTTATCACCTGGGGTTTGACCAAAATCCCCCTTCTGTTGTCTTCAGTGATGTCGTCAATGCAATGTGCGGCTGTCACGAGGAGGGAGCCATCGCCAATAACAAAAGCGATACGGTTTCCACGGTAACTAAATGCTGTTTGCTTTATTCCAAAATATAATATTTGGACGATTGCATGCTGGTTGAATAATCCCGCCCTGTCCTTTGCTGCTACTAATTTACGAGTTCCCCTCAATTTCATAATAGCTGCGGCTTGTTCAGGGTTTTGGCCATAGTTGTCTTCAATAGTACTATCTGCGCCATTGGCCCCAAGTAAGGAAACCATTTTTTTGTTCCTGGCGACTGTGGCAATATACATAGCGGTCATACCTGAACCCGCATCCCTCTCATTAACATTTGCCCCATTAGCCAGGAGAATCTTTGCCACGTTTACGTGGGCGACAACTGCTGCCATCTGCAATGGGCTATGAGGAAAGGCTGAAATTTTTAAATTAACATCCGCGCCGTGCTTTAGAAGAACCTTGGCTGCATTTTCACGTCCTTTCTCAACAGCGGCAAACAACGCTGTTTCATCAAATTTACCATTTTGTCCATCTACCTCTGCACCTGAAGAAACCAACTGTTCGATAACACCAACGCGATTATTCAGGGCGGCGAGATAAAGGGGAGAACAGTTGTTGTTATCACGTGCCTCCACATCTCCGCCATGCTTCAGTAGCAGTTTTACTACCTCGGTTCGCCCGTAGAGAGCAGCTATGTGCAAAGGCGTTCGTCCATGCTCGTCCTTCGTATCAGGATAGGCACAGCTATCAAGTAGTTGTTCAATTTCTTTTACAATCCCGCGTCGAGCAGCCTTGTGAATCGGCATCTCATTTTCTTTTGTCGTGTTACTAAAAGAATCGATTAGACGTCCGACAAGAAACGGGACACCGAAAAAGGTGATTGCCAACTTGCATAGACATATCCCAACTGCAAAGCCAATAAGGATTGCCAGGATGGTATTACGCAAATTGCGTCTCATCTAACAGGTCTCCATAGCAAGCGAAAATGCAGGAAATCTGCCTCATAGCTGCGGACTTTC